>DASSQB010000514.1:0-4643 GCA_035702725.1 Terriglobales bacterium
GATGAAAATGCTTTGGGTTTTACGTGTCAAAGCTAGCGGCTGGAGAGCTGAACCTTTACTTCCGCGTCCGTCGGCACGCCGTTGCACAGCGCGGGGCGATAGTGCCAGCGCCTTACCTCGTTCACCAGCTTGCGAAACAGCGAGTCACTGCCTCTGCCATCCAGCACAAACGGGCTGTAGACCTGGCCATCAGTGCCGACGATGAAATTCACCACCACCTTGGTGTCATCGGGAATGGCGGCCACCCAGGCGTGCGGCGTGGCCAGCGCCTGCGGCGCTTCCGCAGATTCGCATTCCATGGCCACATCCGCCTCTTCCAATGGCTGGAACTTGAGCAGGTCCACCCGCCCGCTGTTCAGCGTGTTATAGGAGGCGTGGAAGACAACCGGAGAGGTCATGTTGGGTGTTGCCGCCATGCATACCGCAGGCAACACGAGTACAAGCAGTGCAATTCGAGTCATGTGTGGCGCGGCCTGACTTTCGAAGTTCAACCGGCGAACCGAAGTTCGCCGCTGCCATCCACGGCAATCTGCTAGCCCAATTCCGCCCAAGGATTCTTGCCCAAACAACTGCGCATCAATCACTTACGCTTGCCGACTGAAAGCGTTAGAACAGGCAGGTGCAAGCTCTTGCAGCAAAAAAGCAAGCCACCTGCCTTTTTGCCTCCTTGTCGGCTGCTGAGACCGAAACCGCGACCTGAGATAAAGTTTCCCGGATACGGGAAATGCCCGGAGCAGGCCATGGACGCTATTCACTTGAAGTAACGTGGTTTAGCGAAATGCCCGAGACTTGAATCGTTTTAGAAAAAGCTTGACTGGCTTCCTCCCCTTTGTGAAAATTCGCCCATTTTCCGGGTGGATGGGGCAGACGCGGGAGTGTTTTTACAATCGTTCTGGCCAGGCTCTGGCGGGAGGTTTTTATGCGGCTACGGATGTTCTTTGCTCTAGAGGCAGCCATTCTTCTGGTTTTGTTGCCCAGTTTTGCTCTCGGACAAGCCGTTTACGGCAGCATCAGCGGGACGGTTACTGATCCCAGCGGGGCCGCCGTTCCCAATGCGGCGGTCACCGTAACCGACACCGACCGCGGTGTTAGTTACAGCACCACCAGCAACGCCGCCGGCAACTTCGAGCAAACCCACCTCCTGGCCGGCCATTACAAGGTGAAAGTCGCTGCCCAGGGCTTTGCCGCCTTCGAGGCTGCCACCGATGTGCAGGTGGACGCGAGCACGCGCGTAGATGCCCGGCTGGCGGTGCAGTCAGCAGCAAGCACGGTAACCGTCACAGCGGAGACGCCGCTGCTCAAGTTGGACCGCGCCGACGTCAGCACTACCCTTAACACTCAGGAATTGGGCGCGCTGCCTATCCTCAACCGCAACCTAACGCAGGTGCTCTTCGCCACGCCTGGGGCACAAGCCAACGACTGGCAGCACGCGGCCATGGAGAATCCCCAGGCCGGCATTCAGATTGACGTCAATGGCCAGCCCTTCACCCACAATGGCTTCCTGCTGGACGGCACAGAAAACAACAGTCCACTGTTGGGCATTGCGGTGGTCAATCCCAATATTGATTCTTTGCAGGAGTTCAAAGTCACTACCAGCAACTACGATGCGCAGTTCGGCTCGGTGGCAGGGGCGCTTCTTCAGGCAACCACCAAGTCTGGTAGCAACAGTTTCCACGGCTCAGGCTTCGAATTTCTGCGCAACGATTTCTTCAACGCCAAAGACCGCTTTTCTGGCTTGACCTTGCCGCTGCGCTGGAACCAGTTTGGCGGTTCCTTCGGCGGTCCCATTAAGAAGGACAAACTGTTCTTCTTTGGGGATTACCAGGGAACAAGGCGGCGCCGCACGGCTTCTATCGTCACTACCGTGCCGACCGCCGCCGAGCGCGCGGGTGATCTCCGCTCTCTCCTGGGAGACTACATTTGCTCCGACGGCAGCACCTCCGCGTCGCCTTGCGCCAGTCCCTTCGTGGTCCCAACCACAGAGGGTGGAACTACTGCCGCGCGAGCCGGGATGATCTTCGACCCCAAGACCGGAAACCCGGATGGCTCCGGACGCTCGGCGATTACCACCGGCGGCCAAGCCAACGTGATCCCGGTCGCCGCTCCGGTGGCGAATATCATGAAACTGCTTCCCGCGCCCAACACGGCGCCCGGGCAGGTATTCAACAACTACATTGGCAGCGGTGGGGAGCACTTCAACAGCGATCAGGTTGATGGGCGCGTAGACTACAACTTTTCGGAAAAATTGCACTTCTTTGGGCGCTACACGCTGGCGGATTTCGACATGCAGGCTCCAGGAGCCTACGGTGAGGAGGCGGGTGGGCCGGGCCTGAATGGCCTTCTTTTCGCGGGCCAATCGGTGGACCGCAATCAGAGCTTGGCTCTGGGGGCCACCTACACGCTCAGCAACTCCTTAATCACCGATTTCCGCTTTGGCGCCTTCCGTTACCGGATTCGGGTGCAGCCCAACGGCGTGGGCACCACGCCCGCACTGGACGCGGGCTTCCCCGGTCTGAACCTGGGGACTACGGAGACGAGCGGAATGCCTGCTTTTTACATTAACGGCGATGGCAGCTTTATGTTTGGCTACTCGCTGCGGCAAAACCAGTGCAACTGCCCGCTGAAGGAAACTGAGAACCAGTTCCAGTGGGTGAATAACTGGACCAAGATGCACGGCAATCACACCATCGGTTGGGGCATGGATATTCGCCGCGACCAGCAGCAGCGCATTCCCAGCGACTCGCACCGCTCGGGAGAGATGAACTTCAACGACGCGACCACGGGAAGTGCCACAGTAGATCAGTTGACCGGTGGTTCCGTTACCACCGGTGAGGGAATTGGCTCTTTCCTGCTGGCTTATCCCGCCGACTTCAACCGGTACTTTACCGGCATAGGCTTCTATCCCGCGCTGCGGCAGACACGGTTGTTCTTCTACGCGCAGGACGCCTGGCGGGCAACCCGCAAACTCACCATCAACTATGGGATGCGATACGAAAATTATCTACCACAATACGCTGCCAGGCCCGGCGGCGCTGGCAGCTTCGACCCCAACACCGGCGAGGGCTTGGCGGCGGGGATTGGCAGCACGCCGGCTAACATGGGAGTAAAAGCCTACAACCTGGGCTTCGCGCCGCGTATCGGCATTGCCTACCAGATCCAGGAGCGGACAGTAATCCGCGCCGGCTACGGCCGCAGTTACACACCCAGCGGTTTAGGGGCGGTGTTTGGGCAGTCCCCGGAATACGATCCTCCCATCACCATTCCGCAATCGGTAAATCCACCCAACACCTACACGCCGGTTTTCAATCTGGTAAACGGCCCGCCGGCGCCGGCCAATCCGGACATCAACATGACCACCGGGCGCTTTCCGCTGCCTAACGGTCTGGGCGTGTATTACTACTTCGATCCGCCTGATTCCTACCGCATTCCGCTGGCGGAAACCTTAAACCTGACGGTGCAGCACGAGATCACGCCCACGCTGACCGCGGAACTAGGATATGTTGGCAATCTCGGCCGCCACATCTACATCAATCCCAATGCCAACCAGGCCGCTCCTCCCAGCCCCAACTGCCTGCTCAATGATCCCAATCCCAATGATCCCAACGGGTGCTCCAACCTGGATGCCCGCCGCCGGTTCGCCAAGTTCGGCCTCACCCAAGGCATCTACCAGACCTGCAACTGCGATACATCGAGCTACAACTCGCTGCAAGCCAAGTTGCAGAAGCGCACCAGTAAAGGACTGGACTTCCTGGTCACCTATACCTATTCCAAGGCCATGGCCAATTCGGAGTATGGACCGTTCTCCAATGCCTTGAATTGGGCGGAGGATCACGGACCCGCCAACTTTGACCGCACGCACGCCCTGAGCATCGCGCACGTCTGGCAGTTGCCGTTCGGTCACGGCCGGCATTGGGGCAGCAGCGCCAGCAAAGCGATGGATATGGTATTGGGCGGCTGGGTGTTCAGCGGCATCAGCACCTTCTACTCCGGCCTGCCATTCACCCCGCAAGTGGGCGATGCACCCCTGCTGTTCGCCGACTTCAGCAGCTTCCGTCCGGATGCCATTGGCGACCCCAATGTGCCCAACCCCAACGCCAACGAATGGTTTAACCCCGCCGCATTCGTAGCGCCGCAGGGCATCGGCCGCAATGGCGATGTACGGCACAATTCCATGCGCGGGCCGCGTGAGGCCTTGCTCAATCTTTCTCTGGGCAAGACCTTCACCATTGCGGAAGGCAAGACACTGGAATTCTCCTGGGAGAATTTCAACGCCATCAACCATGTAAACCTGGGCCAGCCGGCTAATTACGTGGACGCGGCGGGAGCCGGGCAGATCACTTCCACGGCGACCGACATGCGCCAGATGCAGTTCGGGCTGCACTTCCGGTTTTAGCGAAGTCCAACCTGAGGCCGCGGATGGAGGGTATCCGCGGCCCTTCTTATCTCAGTCTGGTCAATATTCAGCGTTCAACACTCAGAAGTGCATGTCAGTGGCAGGTCCAAATACACTCATAGTTCTTGGGACTCATGAAAACACTCCTGTCTTGCTGTGTTCTTGCCGCTTGGCTGTTGACCATCCCTGCCGGGGCACAGGCGCCCCCGGCGCCGCCCAATCTGCCCCCCGATGCGCGCTATAAAGTGGA
>DASSQB010000515.1:0-8485 GCA_035702725.1 Terriglobales bacterium
CGATACGGTCAGGTGCCCGGGGTCGGCTGCAGGTTTCACCGCCCAAATGATGCCGGTCCCCGTCTGGTTCTGGTTAGAGGAAATGGAAAGAGGAGCATTTGTGGTTTCCCCCGCCGCGTTGCTGAGCGTGCCCTGGGAGACGGGGGTCTTGTTGAAGGTAGAACCGTTGAACGCCCAGGCTTTCATCTTGTCGCCGGGCCCCCAGAGATAAACCGCGGGGCCAAATGATGGGCTGTTGGCATAGACGAACGAGCCCAGAATCTGCCCCGGCGTGGCCTGGAATTCTTGCACGTCGGCATTGAACGTGGGATTGAATTTGCCCATGCTGCCGGTGCTGATCAGGCGCAGTATGCCGTCTTTGCCGCCGCCTACCAGCAGGCTTGTGCCAGGCAGCAGAAGCGGGCTGCCGGAACCCAGATCTGTGTCGTTACTGAAGAGGGTTGCCTGATCATCAGGCGTGAAGTAATCGGCAACGCCCAGGGAGGTCGAGGTGCTGAGCTTCAGGACGGAGTCGCCATAGTCGGTGCCGCCGGTGTTCGCATCGAAGTTGCCATTTCCGGTCATGGCGTAGATGTTGTCGGCATCGGCAGCCAGGCCCCCGCCCCCACCCCAAATGCCGCCGCAGCAGCCGTTAGGAGTTGCATTGAAAACCACCGGCGGCGACGACAGATTGGAAGCGTTGAATCCGAAAATCCATCCATGCCAGGCATTGATGTCTCCCACCGAGCCAAAGGCGGCGTAGACCACGCCATTCAAGAGCAGCAGGCCGGGACGATTGTTTTGATCAAGAGGATTGAAGTTGGGGGTCGAAATCTCCACCGGGCTGGTAGACCTTTCAGTCCCGCTCAACAAGTCCAGCGCGTGCAGGGTGAAGTGGTAGGTGTTGTTGATGGTGTTCTTGGTTTTGGCAACCACGTAGATGGTCTGGCTGGCTGGGTCAATCACAGGCGTGCTGGTAATCCCAATCTGCGGGGTCAGGTCTGAGTAGGGACAATAAGGACTTGATGCTCCGACGCAAACATCGCCGCTCGGCACAGGGGTACCCAGATTCACCTGCCACAACGGCGTGGCAGCGTTAGGATCGTCGGCATCGAACGCGTAAACGCTATTGTGCTCGGTGGCGACAAACACCACGTTGCGAGTCTTGCCTCCTACAGTCAGACCCTGCACGTAGAGGGGCTGGGCATAAGTCTCCCCGTCCACAGTTCGGGCGAAGAGCTTTCCGAACTGCACGACATTGACGTTAGACGTTTTGAGGACCGTCTCGTTGGGATTTTGCCCGGTACGGGCAACGTCATTGTGTTGGGTGAGGACAGAAACCTGGCCGGAAGCCAAGCCTCCGAGCACACTAAGAAGTAAGATCGCACAACAGCGCACGAATCGCCCCAAAGACAGCTCCTTGATCGTTCGGCCTGAATGCTTCGGAACCTGCTCCCGATCGCAGGTTCCTGAGCCCGTGCACAGGGTGGGTTATCTTAAATCCAGCGTCTACTTACCTGTCAACCGACTCACCAATAATTAAAAGCGTTTAATTTCTGCTGAGACCCACCTGTGGCCGCTGAGCGCGGCTGGCATGTGGAGGGTCTTAGCCGATTCCCTCCCAACTTCCTTTGTTCCTGAACAGGCTCGTATCCCTTACAAACTTGCGCCGCCGATGAACTACTTTCCGGGGAAGCTTGGTCAGTGGTATCAGTAGATGATGGATGGGATTACTGCTTGACCGGGATAGTGATGGCGGGGACAAATCTGCAACGATTTGCAGTTCTGCTGCTGCTTTTGTGCTGCTTTGCTGTTAGCAGCTTTGCCCAAGCTGCGAATCCCGATGTTGCGGCCATCGTTTCCGCGTTGCGTGCCCGGCAGCATGCGACGGCCCTGCAGCTTCTTGCTCCCGCTATCGAGCGCGACCCCAATAACCCCCAACTGCGCAGCTTGCAGGGAATCGCGTTCGCCGGGCAGGGCCACAGCGAGCAGGCGCTGGCCGCCTTCCACCGCGCTCTCGCCCTTTCCCCTGATTACCTACCCGCCCTGGAAGGCGCGGCCCAAATCGAGTACCAGGCCGGAAGCGCCAGAGCTGTTCCGCTTCTGAATCGCATACTGCGCCTGCATCCCTCTGACCCCACCAGCCACGCCATGCTGGCCGTTCTGACCTACAAACATGGAGATTGCCCAGGCGCCGTGCAGCACTTCGCCCTGGCCGGTGAAGTCCTGGATTCGCAGCCCAACGCACTGCGGCAATATGCCGCTTGTCTCGTCCGCACGCGGAAGCCGGAGAAAGCCATCTCGGTATTCCAGCATCTATTGACGCTTGGCCCCGGCGAGCCGCGCGACCGCAACCGTCTGGCCGCGCTGCAACTCTTGGCCGAGCATCCCCAGGATGCTCTCGCCACATTGCAGCCGCTTCTCGACGGCCATCCTGATTACGAGACGCTGCAACTGGCAGCCTCTGTCTACGAAGCTAAGCAGGATACGCCGCATGCCGTCAGCGCTCTGCGGCAGGCCATTGTGCAGTCACCCCGCGACGTGGACCTTTATCTGGATTTCGCCAATATTTCCATGGCTCACCAGTCGTTCCAGGTTGGGGTGGACATGATCAACAGTGGCCTCCACCTGCAACCGAGGGCGGCAGCTCTATACCTGGCGCGCGGCGTGCTCTACGTGCAGCTGGCGAAATATGACCAGGCGGAAGCAGATTTCGAGACTGCCGAGCGGCTGGATCCACGGCTGGCAGCCACTTCCGCGGCTCAGGGCCTGATGGCGGAGCAGAAAGATGACCTGGACAGCGCCCTGGCTACAGTGCGCTCTAAGCTGCGCACCAAGCCTAATGACGCCTACCTGCTCTACCTGCAGGCCGACATTCTGACCCGCAAAGGAGTCCAGCCGGGCACGCCGGAATTCCAGCAGGCGGTAGCGTCAGCCAGCCGCGCAGTGGCCGCTGATCCCAGCCTGGGCTCCGCCCACGACGTCCTGGCCAAACTGGAGCTGCAGGAGGGAAAGACTCAGGAAGCAGTCGAGCAGTGCCGCCAGGCCTTGCGCCATGACCCCAAGGATCAGGTTGCTCTCTATCACCTGATCGTAGGCCTGCGAAAAAGCAACCAGCGGGCGCAAATTCCGGACCTGCTGAAACGGCTGGCACAACTTCGCCAGCAGGCGACACGGGAAGAGGCGGAGCGCAACCGCTACAAGCTGGTGGAGGAGCCCGCGCCGCCCGTGTCGCAGCGCTAGGAACTGGGCTGATAAACTAACCGCCAGAGGGTACTCCCCATGATCCGCCAGCAAATTCGAGCGCCAAAAATCGGAGACCGCGTTGGAGCCGCCGGCCAGCAAGGAACCTTTGAAGTAATCGCGGTAACTGTTTCCCCCGTGGCCATGGCGAAGTTGAGGATGGTCGGCAATCCCGGCTTCATCATTGATCTGCCGTGGGGTGCTGTCAAATTTCCCTGCCCTGAGGACGCCACCAAGGAGTAATAACGCGCCGCGTAAACCTTTACTCCAACTCTCTGCCGGGGCATAATGCCCACTCGCGATTCCTGCCCGACCATGCTCATCACGCGTCGCAGGTTTGTAAATCTCACCCTCGCCTCCGCTCTCAGTGCCACCGCAGGACGGCTCTTCGCGCAGGGAGTAGCCTCCCGAGGCGTGCGGGCGCAGCCCCGCCCGGCGGCTTCGGGGCGCCCATTTCATGCTCATTTTGTTGACATCGCCAGCGCTGCGGGACTCCGTGCGCCGGTAATCTACGGCGGCGTGGACAGCAAGAAATATATTCTGGAAGCGGTGGGCTGCGGCTGCGCTTTCTTCGACTACGACAACGACGGCTGGCTCGACATACTTCTTCTTTCCGGCACCCATCTGGACGGTAATCCCGCCGGCGCCCGCAATCGTCTCTACAAAAACAGGCGTGACGGTACCTTCACCGATGTCAGCGATAAAGCTGGGCTGGACGCGGTGGGCTGGGCTTCCGGCGTATGCATAGCTGACTACAACAATGATGGCTGGGAAGATATTTTCTGCACCTACTTCGGCCAGAACCGGCTTTATCGCAACAACGGTGATGGCACCTTTAGCGACGTTACTAAGCAAGCCGGGTTGTGGAACGACGAACCGCGCTGGGGAGCGGGCTGCGCCTTTGTGGATTACAACCGCGATGGGCACCTCGACCTGTTCGTCTCCAACTATGTGCGCTTTTCCCTGGAGCATGCGCCTGTCCCTGGCGCCAACTCCAACTGCAACTGGAAGGGAATTCCGGTTAACTGCGGGCCGCGCGGCATGCCCACCGGCCGCCACTCGCTGTACCGCAACAATGGCGATGGAACTTTCACCGACGTGAGCAAACAATCAGGCGTGGCCAACGCCACGGAGAGCTACGGCATGACTGTGCTGGCCGCGGACTTCGACGAAGACGGCTGGCCCGACATCTTTGTGGCCTGCGACTCCACCCCCAGCCTGCTCTTCATGAACAACCACGATGGCACCTTCCGCGAAGAAGGTGTGCTGCGCGGCGTGGCCCTCAGCGACGACGGCATGGAGCAGGCGGGCATGGGCGTAGGCATCGGCGATTACAACCTCGACGGCCATCTCGATCTGTTCAAGACCCACTTCAGCGAGGACATGAGCGGGTTGTACCGCAATGACGGCAAGGGCAACTTCGACAATGTCACGATGCAGGCCAAGATTGGCGTGGAAACCCGCTACACCAGCTGGGGCACGGGCATCGTGGACCTCGACAATGACGGCCATCCCGATATTTTCGTGGTTACCGGCAGCGTCTACCCGGAGGTGGAACGCAAGCTGCCGCAGTACGCCAATAAGACACCGCGGGTTTTGTTCCGGAACCTGGGCACCGGCACTTTCGAAGAATTGACCAGCCAGGCCGGACCTGCCATTCAGGAGGCGCACTGCAGCCGTGGCTGCGCTTTCGGCGACTTTGACAACGACGGCGACCTCGACATCCTGATCGTTAATCTCAACCAGCCGCCGTCCCTTCTGCGCAACGATCTAAGCGGGAAGCAGAACTGGATCAAAGTGAAGCTGGAAGGCGTCAAATCCAACCGCAGCGCCATAGGCGCGCGCGTTGTGGCGCGTTATGGGGGCAAAGTCCAGGCCCAGGCCGTGGTCAGCCAGTCCAGTTTCTATTCCTGCAGCGACCGCAGGCTGCACTTCGGCTTGGGGGCCGCCACCAAGGCGGATATTGAGATCTATTGGCCCAACGGTCTGCACGAGGTGCATCGCCAGGTGGCGGCGAACCAGCTGCTGGTGGCCCGCGAAGGCGCAGGTATCAACCAGCAACCGCTCACTCGCACCTGAGTTCGCCAGCTCAGCAGACTATGTTTTCAACTGCACATAGGTGCTGTATTTCTCATCCTGAATACTGATGAACGGGCGCATTACCACCGTGGCGCCGTCAATCGAAGATGCCGTCCAATCGCCCAGGGGTCCATTCACCGGTTTGGCTCGCAGCAGTTCGGCGCGCTCGAAGCTGGGCTGGTTGTCGGCTACTGCGAACAGAACCAGCGGTCCGCGGAGCAGCGCCACGTACTGCGGATGCTGCACATCCACCCGCTCCACGCGCAACGGCATGGGGAACTCAAGCTGAACCCGGTCGCCATCTTTCCATTGCCGGCGTATGGGCAGGAAGCTTCCCGGCTCCGCTGCACCTTGCACGTGCTGTCCATTCACGGAAACAACCGCTCCGGTCGTGGTCCAGCCCGGAATGCGCACATACATTGTGTAATCGGCCGGCCGCGAAGCGCCGACCTGAATCTCCACCTTGTTGTCCAACGGGTAGGCCGTGTTTTGCGTAAGGGTGCAGTTGGCTCCGCCCGCGTTCCAGCGCAGCCGCGAAGGCGTATACAGGTTCACGTAAACACCGTCCGTCGAGCGCAGGTAGGTGCTGATGTGGTAGTCGGCGGCCACCTGCGGCAGGGTGCCTGAGCAGCACGGCCACTTGTCTTTGTAGTAGGCCTTTTGCCCGGTCAGGGCGTAGTCGGAATAGTAGAACGCCGTTCCGTCAGGTTGCATGTACTTGGCGCCCAGAATGGTGTTGTAGAGCATGCGTTCCATGCTGTCGCCGTATTGCCCGTCCCTTGTGACGCGCAGCAGGTAGCGCGTGATCTTAAAGTGCCCGTAGGAACCGCACGGCGTTTCGAAACTAGCATGGGTGAGCCGCAAGCTGTCGCCCAGTTGCCCGCGGTTCGGCTCCCCGAACGCCTCATCAGGTCCCCAGCCGCCGGTGGCGAAACTTTGCGTGGCTACCAGCATGTGGAAGCCATTTTTGGCGGCGCGCAGATGCTTTTCGCTCCCCAGCGTGATGTAGGCCTGCATGGCCGAACTGAACGCGTTTACGTGGCTGTAGGCGTGTTCAAACGGCAGCACGTTCAGGTTCTCGGCCAGGGGATTGAAGTAGGTGTCGTCTTCCAGGTACTTCTTTCCCAAGTCGCGATAAAAAGTTTTGCCGCTGCGCTGATAAGCCAGGAACAGATTTTCCGGCAGGGTATAGGTTTCGTCCCAGGTGTAGGAAGTGTCTTTGTGCGGTCGGGCGCGCTGTTCCCAGCGCGACAGCGCCTTCTCCGGCAGATAGACCAGGATGCCGCGCGTCAGTTTTTCGTGCACCTCCATGGCCATGGGATCGCGGGCAAACTCATGGGCATCAATCAGCCCACATGAAAGTTTGTCGTAGGTGTAGGCGGGCAAGCGGTAGTCCACGAAAAACGTGGCTTTAGGGTCGAGCGTCTTGGCATAGCCCTGCACCAGGCGATTAATCTTCGCGCGAGTGGGTTCGGACCCGGTAATGGCGTAAGCCCGAGCCAGTGCCGAAACATACTGCCCGAAGCTGTGCCCGGCAATGAACCCGTGAAAATCATTGTGGTCCAGGCTGAAGCCGGTCAGGTCGTACCAGCCGCCCATGTCTTCGCCTGGGGCCGGCAAGCCCGCTTTCTGCCGGAACACTTTCAGCAGGCGGTCATCGTCCACATGGAGGAAGAGGTCATGATGGTAATCAAACTGCCGCTTCATGGGCCCGTCGAGCAGTTGCACGTCGCCATAGGCGAAGGTGCTGAGCGGGGTATGAATGGCCACCGTGCCCGGATCGGTTGCTGATTCTGCGGCGGCTGCCGGCAGGCTGCGCGCCACGTAGGTGCCCACCGCGGCTGCGGTACCGGCCTTGAGAAAGGTTCTACGGTTGACTGGCTCGGACATGGCGCATCCTCCTGGAGTTGGCGGCTGTGTGCAGAAAACGCTTACACCAGCTTTCCTCCCCTTGTCAACCCGCCCCAAATTTTTTTGGGGACTGCCAACAACCGCATTGACAAGAGCTCAGCTGACCTCTAGGTTAGGAGTTTTGGAAAACGATTACTTGACCGCCCGTCCTCCTTGCGGTGCCGGTGGCCCGCCCTGTACCCATGCCAACTCGCCAGCTCGGCCATAGCGACCTGCGCATTACCCCCGTCGGACTGGGCGCCTGGGCCATCGGAGGCGGCGGCTGGGAAGGCAGCATGGGACCGCAGAATGACCGTGACTCCGTTCCCGCCATCCACGCTGCCCTTGATGCCGGCATCAACTGGATTGATACCGCCGCGCTTTATGGACTCGGCCATTCCGAGGAGATGGTCGCTCGCGCTCTCCACGGACGCTCCCCCCGGCCCTATGTGTTCACCAAGTGCGAGCGAATCTGGGACAAGGACGGGAACATCGGCGCTTGCCTCAAGGCCGCATCCGTTCGCCGCGAATGTGAAGGCAGCCTGCGCCGCCTGCGTGTGGACGTCATTGATCTCTACCAGGTGCACTGGCCGGAGCCCGACAGGGACATCGAGGAAGGCTGGACCGAACTTGCCCGCCTGCAAAAAGAGGGCAAAGTGCGCTATATCGGTGTCTCTAACTTCAATGTAAAGCAGATGAAGCGCGCCCAAGCCATTGCTCCCGTCACCTCGCTTCAGCCCCCATACTCGCTGGCGGTGCGCGACGTGGAAACCGAGATTTTGCCTTACTGCCGCAGCCGGAATATCGGCGTGATTGTCTACTCTCCCATGTGCGCCGGCCTGCTCAGCGGCGCTATGACCCGCGAGCGCATCGCCCAGTTCAGCGCCGACGACTGGCGCCGCGTAAGCCCCGAATTCCAGGAGCCGCGTCTCTCCCGCAACCTGGCACTCGTGGAGCGCCTGCGCCAGATCGGGCAGCGTCACGGCCGCAGTCCGGGAGAGGTGGCGATCGCCTGGACCCTGGCCAATCCCGCCGTAACCGGGGCCATTGTAGGGGTGCGCAGCGCCCGCCAGGTGGAAGGCATCCGTCGGGCCTTAGAATTCCGCCTGGCCGCCGATGATCTCGCCGAACTGAACCGGGCCAGTGCCCAGCCGATCAAAGAGGAAACGGCCTGAGAACGTGTACCCGCCAAACATGGTCTTAGCTTCCGACCCTTGGGTGTGAACAGGAAATGCTTGACAGCGTGACGGCTACGCGATATAAGCGTGTTCCGAGAAAACGATTACTTTAGGCC
>DASSQB010000516.1:0-9833 GCA_035702725.1 Terriglobales bacterium
TGAGCCGTTCGCTCACTCTCTCCGGCGCCTATGAATACACCGACGCTACCGTCACCAGCTTCTCAGTCAATCCAGCGCTAGTGGGATTGTGGATTCCGCAAGTGCCGCACCAGCAGTTCACGCTGCAGGCGCGTTACGCGAAGCCCTATGTGCTGGTCGGCGTTCAGGGACGATACGTGGGAAATCAGTTTGATGACGACCAGAACCTGCTGCCCCTGGAGCGCTTCTTCGTTCTCGACGCCATTGTTTCCCATCCTCTGTGGCCGGGAGTGGAGCTGTTCGTGGCAGCAGAGAATCTGCTCAACCAGCAGTGCCAGGTTGGCCGCACCCCGGTGTTGACTGTCGGCCCGCCGATTCTGGCTCGTGCCGGGCTTCGGCTGAACTTTGGGGGAAGGTAGCTTCTGACAAATCTGCAGCTAGAAGCTGCCTGTTAGCAAGGAAACTCAGCGTTAATCCGTGTTGATCCGCGGCGATGAAGTTGATCTAAGCGGGCACCCGGGTTGCACTGGCCAGCCGAAAATCATCGGGATAGGTGCACAGCTTCTCGTTGCCCCTGTCGGTGATCAGGAAATTGTCCTCCAGGCGCAAACCGCCGCCCTGCGGCCAGTAAATTCCCGGCTCGATGGCTAGCACCATGCCTTTGCGCATCGTTCCCGTGCCTGCCTGGTGGGCGTAGGGTGGCTCATGCGCCCGCGCTCCCACGCCGTGGCATATGGGATGGGAAGGCTGCCCGGGATAGCCGCCCTCGGCAATGCGGGCGCGAATCAGCCGGTCCAGCCCGGGGAAATCGGCGCCGTCTCGGGCATAACTTACCGCCTCGTTGAATACCTTCAGCAGCAACTCGAGCAGCTTCTGATATTCCTTCGTCAGTTCGCCGGGGCAGGCGTTCTTGGTCAAATCGGTCCAGTAGCCATCGGCGCACACCCAAATTTCGAACAGCGTCGGCTCATTCTTCTGAATGGGACGGTCGCCGGTCGCGGTGAAGGTGCGAATCCCCGGCCCTGACCACACCAGGGTGAAGGCGCGCGCCATCTCCACTTTGCCTTGATAGCCCACGCCGATGCCGTGTACGTAGCCCTCGTACATGGCGCCGACTTCGCACTCCTTCATGCCGGGCCGCATGTGCTCGCGGGTGTGTTCCATGGCCAAGGCCGCCAGTTCATTGGCCAGGCGCATGCGCTCGATCTCTTGCGCCGTCTTGATGGCGCGGGCCTCCACCAGCACAGGCGTGCCATCTACTACTTCCCGGGCGACCTTCTTGAAGGCATCAAAAAACGTCTGCGTGGGCGTGGTGGGCTCGCCCACCATGCGGTCGGCGCTCTGTGTGCCCATATTCAGCTCCAGGCCAACCTTGTCGCCCAAGTCTTTCTCGCGGATCACCTGCAGGGCGACATCCAGGGCGCGGTACTGGGGCGGCCGTGGATCGCGTTCGTCGTAGCCTTTGAACAGGCGCAGGTCCTTGGTCCAGGAGTTGCGCTCGGCATCGGCCTGCTGCGGCTCCAGCGCGATCAGCGTGGGCTCGCCTGACTGCGGGAACACCACCGCGTCGTAGCCCTTCATGCCCCAGTAATTGGTGAGATAGAGAACGTTATCCGGCGCGCGCACCACCAGCGCGCTCAGACCGCGCTCCTTCATCAGCGCGCGCATGCGCTCGAGTTTGGCTGTATCAACTGGATATGGCATAGAACCAACCGTTGGCTTTTGGCTATTAGCTTTTGGCCTTTGGCTCTTACGCGGTACCGCAAGTCTCCGGGTCTAATTCCAAGGTGGCGAGCCGAAAAGCCAAGAGCTAAGAGCAAAAAGCCAGCTAACCCCCTACCGTCCTCCCCGCCACCGGCCTGTTCTCCTCCGCAAATGTCCACGACGCTTCTTTTGCCTTAATCAGCCGGTACATGGCGGTGTGCAGGGGCGCCGGCACGCCGGCACGCTGCGCTTCGCGGGCAATCGCGCCGCACAAAAAATCAATTTCCGTCGGTTGGTGGTGGCGGATGTCGTAAAGCATGGACGGCGGATGATTGGTCTGGGCGCCAATTTTGTTCATCTCCCAGGGATCCTCGTACAACTCTACTCCCGCGGCCGCGGCTACGGTTTTGCCCTCTTCGATCAGCGCGTGCAACAGGTGGCCAAGGTCAGAAAAGTCGCCCTCCGCGGAAAAGTGCGGCGAGTGCGGCAACTCGGTCAGGGCTGAAGCCGCATTCACCGAAGAATTGAATATCAGCTTCGACCACTGCGCCGGGCGAGCGTCCGGAAGCGCCTCCGCCTTCAGTCCGCCGGCGGCGATCAGCTCCGCCGCTTGCTGCACCGCGCTGAAAGGCGTGCCCCGCGGCTCAAACGGTCCGATCCAGGTAGCGGTGTCGAGCTCGTACTGCACGTGGGTGTCGCTGTGGCGCGTGCCGCTCATGAAGGTGGTGCCGCGGATGACCCATCCCTTGGTGTGGGCGGCGATGATTTCCTCACTACCCAGGCCGTTCTGCGCTGAAATGACCGCGCCCTTGTCAAACAGGTGCCCTACCGGAGCAAAGGCTTCCTCCGTCTGCGTCGCCTTGCAGGCCACGATGCCCAGGTCGAAGGGCGGCAACTCGCGCGGATTCGCGCTGGCCTTGAGCTTAGCCGTGAAATTGTGCGCCGGCGAGGTGCTGGTCACTCGCAGTCCGTCGCGGTTAAGCGCGTCGGCGTGATCGCGCCGGCGCACGAGGGCATAAACCTCAGCCACCCGCGCCAGGTGCGCGGCGTACAGGCTGCCTATGGCCCCGCAACCGATGATGCAGACGCGCGGAATGGCTGATACTCCTAGCTGCCAGCTTGTAGCATGGCTCTTAGCCTTGGGCTCTTAGCCAAGGCTTCTCTACAACCCCGCGGCAGCTTTACCACCGAATTTCAGTAGAGACGTAACCTGTTACGTCTTTTTTGGAGACATTGCAAGCAACGTCTCTACAGAAATGATGGGGTGGCGCAGCGCTTTAGCGCTGCATGAAAACGTTCGTTATATAGCCGGCTTCAGCCGCTGAGGTAAGCGCCGGCGAATTAACCTCAGGGGCTAAAAGCCCTGAAAATCAAACTGCCAGGAAGGCAGGCCTAAAGGCCTGCTCCACCCAAAAACCGCACGAACCGGGACGGCGGCGCTGCACACTACGCCGGCACCGCGCGCGGCTTCACCCGTGCCGCCTTCTTGCCTTTGCCCGCCTGCTTCATCAGGTGAAAAATGCGATCGCCGTTGTTGAAGGAATCGTCAATGATGATGCCCTGGTCGAACAATGCGTCCTGCAGCGCCGCGGATAGCGTGTGCACCGGCGCCGCCCCGCCTTCGCCCATGCCTTTAGCGCCATTGAAACTGTGTGGTGAGGGCGTCTGAATGTCGCCAAACTTAACGTTGGGCATGTTAACCGCCGTAATCGGCGTGTAATCGCTGAAGGTCGAGGTCAGCATGTTGCCCACTTCATCGTAGAAGCAGCCCTCCATCAGCGCCGCCCCGATGCCATGCGCTGTCGCGCCGTACACCTGGCCTTCCACGATGGGCGGATTGATCACGGTGCCGCAGTCGTCCACCGCTACGTAGTCGAGGATGCGGGGCACGCAGGTATCGCGATCCACCTCGACCACGGCAATGTGGAGCTGCGAAGCGTAGGTCAGCGTCAGATTGCCATACTTCTTTGCCTTGTCGGGCACTTTGAAAGGCGCGCGCCAAATGTAGCGGCAGTTCAGCGTGATCTCGTGCATCTCCTCCGGCAGCACGGCACTGTTCACGTTCACAATGTTGGCGAGGCCGCCATAGGGAATGCTCCGGTCGGTGCCGCGCACCCTAACCTCTGGCCCCTGCGCGCCAATGCCAAGTTCCAACCCTTCTTCCTTCGCATTTAGCGTAAAGGCTGCCAGGCGAAGCATTTCTTTTTTCAGCTTCTGCGCCGCACCATGCACGGCCGACAAGCCTGAAACCGCAAACTGGCTGGCGTAGGTGCCGGAGAAGCCGGTGTGCACGTTGCGCTCGGTATCGAAACCGGTGCGCACCGTAATCAGGTCGGGCGTAACGTTGAGCACGTCAGCCACAATCTGCGCCGCCGTGGTCTCGTGTCCCTGTCCCTGCGGGCAAGAGCCGACCGCCACCACGATCTCACCGTAAATATCGAGCTTGACGTTGGCGCCCTGCGAGTTGCCGGAAAAAGGCGCGTAGGGATTGACGATTTGCGACTGCCCGAAATTATTGGTCCCGGAGTCCAGCGTGGTGCCGATCCCGATGCCGATCAGCCGGCCATCTCGCCGCCCTTCCGCCTGCTTGCGCTTCCACTCCTCCCAGCCGATGAGCTTTTTCGCCAGCTCCAGCATCTTGGGATAATTGCCCGAGTCATACACGCAGCCGTTGGGCGTGGTGTAGGGCATCTCCTCCGGGCGAATGTAGTTGCGCAGGCGCATTTCATCGGCGGGTATGTTCAGCTCGTGGGCGCAGATGTCGCACACCCGCTCCAGGAACCACAGATGCTGCATGCGCGAATAGCCACGGTTCGGACCCACCGGGCATTTGTTGGTCACTACCTGGGTGAAATCAATTTTTGCGTTTCTGAAGCGGTACACCCCGGGAAATACCTGCGACCAGATCACGCAGCCCAGCGGCTCGTAACGCGGGTAGGCGCCGCAATCGTCAATGTGCCGCGACTCGATCGCCGTGATCACACCGTTTTTGTCCAGGGCCACGCGGGTGTTGAGGAAAGTGCGCTCGTTGCCGTGGGCACTGGAGAGCATGTGCTCAGTGCGCGTTTCCACCCACTTGACCGGCCGCCCGCCGCATTTGCGCGAGGCCAGCGCGCACACCGCCATCTGCGTGTAGTTGGTGATCTTGATGCCGAAGCTGCCGCCGATGTCGAACGTCTGTACCCGGATCTGGTCAATGTGAATCTTCAGGTGCGGCGCCAGGAACTGGATGGCGAACGAGGGAAAAGAATTGTTGCACCAGTAGTAGAGGCGGCCGTCTTTGTTGTCCCACTGCGCAATGACGACGTTGGGCTCGAGCGGCGTGCTGGAAAAGCGGTGGAAGTGCAGGCGGCCAATTTCCACTACGCTGGCGGCTTCGCGGAAGGACTTCTCCACATCGCCATACTCGAAGACTCCGCGCCAGACTACATTGGTGCCGGCGTTCTCGTGCAGAATGCTCTCGTTTTTCTCGGCCTGTTCCGCGTCCACTACCGCGGGCAGCGGCTCGTAATCCACCTGCACCAGTTCAGCCGCGTCTTCGGCCAGGCGCGGGGTTTCTGCCACCACCGCCGCCACCGGTTCGCCCTGAAAGCGCGCCTTGTCGCTCGCCATTGGGTAGTCGGCGATTTTCTGGCACTGGTCGGGACCGATTTCAATGAACGGGCTGGTCAGCGACTCGACCTCGCGCCCGGTCAGCACCGCCACCACGCCGGGCAAAGCCTCGGCCGCGGCTGTGTTCACGTTCACGATGCGGGCGTGGGCGTAGGGCGAGCGCACGAAGGCGAGGTAGAGCATTTCGCGCAGCTTGATGTCGTCAATGAACTTGCCCTGGCCGCGCAGCAGCCGTCCTTCTTCCTTGCGCGGCACGCTCTGCCCTACCCAGCGCTTGTGCCCGTTGCTTTTGTCGTGCTCAGCCATAAATGAAAGGTCGTGAAAAACTGACTAACTGTCTGGCTGACTAGCTTGATGCGTTACGTTGCTAGCCAGCTAGCTTTGTGGCATCGCCGTCCGGCGGGGGCGCTTGTGCGGGTGCCGCACCAGGCGCCGCTTCCGACGCCGTCAGCGCCGCCTGCAAAGAGTCAATCAGCCTCTGTATGTTCTTCTTGCCCAGCGGCTCCAACAAACCGCCGGCGATGGAAGCAAGCTTGCCAAACACCTGCGCCTCGCCCGCCCAAGCCACCTTGGTGCCGCCATTGACGCCCGCCAAGTCGAATCCCGCGACGATGTTGGACCCTCCGCCGGGCACGCTGCCCTGCCCCGTATACTTGGCGCGCCGCGGCCGCTCCGCTTCCGCCAACACCATCTTCACTTCCGCCGTGCCCTTAATGTAGGAAACGCCCACGTTTACTTTCACCGTGAAGTGCGTCGGGTCTTGCACCGACATGCCCTGAAAATCCGGCAACAGCGGCCCAAACTTCTGCGGATCGGTAAGGAAGTCATACACCTCTTCCGGGCTGCGCTTCACATCGAACTCACCGCCGAATTTGATCGCCATTTCCTATACCCCCTTGGCCGCGGCCTTGATGGCCTTAAACACGTTCTGGTAACCGGTGCAGCGGCAGGTATTGCCGGCTATTGCTTTGCGAATGTCTTTGTCGCTGGGATTGGAATTGTGCTGCAGCAGCTGATAGGTGGAAATCAGCAGCCCTGGCGTGCAGTAGCCGCATTGCAGGCCGTAGGCATCGCCAAAAGCCTTCTGGATGGGATGCAGCTCGCCGTTCTTGGCCAGGCCTTCGACCGTGAGCACTTCTCCGCCGTCGGCGTGTACCGCCAGCACTGTGCAGGACTTTACCGCCTTGCCGTTGAGCAAAACCGTGCAGGCGCCGCAATAGCTGGTGTCGCAACCGATGTGAGTGCCCGTCAGGTCCAGGTTCTCGCGCAGCAATTCGACCAGCAGCAGGCGCGGCTCCACCTGCAGCTTGTGCTCCTTGCCATTCACCTTCACCCGGATTGCCAGCCGTTGCTCTTGTTCAGGCATAGATGTGGCCCACTTCCACTTTTTCTCCGCGCGCCCGCTTCAGCGCCACTTCCAGCGCGCGTTTGACCAGCGCCGCCACCAGTTGCCGCTTGTAATCGGCGGAGCCGCGCATGTCGGGCTGGGGATCGGCCGCCGCGCGCGCCGCCTCGGCCGCTGCTTCCATCGTCTTGGCCGTGACCTGATTGTTGCGCAAAGCTTTTTCCGCCTCTACGGCCTGTACCGGCGTGAGACCCACGGCGCCCAGCACGATGGCGGCGTCGCGGCAAACTCCATCTTCTATGGTCACGCGCACCGCGGCGCTGGCGCTGGCATAGACCGGAGCCGAGCGCTTGAATGCCAGGTAGGCGCCGCCGCTGCCTTTGGAGGGGGCATAGACAATGATTTCGGTGATCAGTTCGTCGTCCGCCAAGGCGCTGGTATAGGCGTCCAGAAAAAACTTGGAGACGGGGACTGTGCGTTCGCCACGGGGGCTGAGGCAGCGCACTTCGCTCTGCAGCGTGAGCAATACTGGGGCCCAGTCGCCGCTGGGGTCGGCTTCCGCCAGCGAGCCGCCGATAGTGCCGCGATTACGAATCTGCACGTCGGCAATCCCGGCGGCGCAGTCATGCAAAATGGGAATAGCCGCAGCCTCCGGCGAGTCCTCAATCTCGGCGTGCGACGTGAGCGCCCCTATGCGCAACCCGCCGCCATCCTGCTTCACGTACGCAGCACTGGGAACAAAATTCAGGTCCACCAGGTCAGGAGGGCTGGCGAAGCGCAGCTTCATCAGCGGAATCAGGCTCTGGCCGCCGGCCAGCAGCTTGGCCTCGGGGCCCAACTGAGCGAGCATAGTGGCCGCCTCTTTCAGCGAGCCGGCGCGATGATAGTTGAAAGCGCGGGGAAACATGGTTGTTCAGTGAAGGCCTGACCGGAAGCCAAGCGGCGAATAAGCTTATCAAAGACACCCAAATCTTGGATAGGCCGCGGCAGGCCCGCCCAGAACGAAAGTCCGAAGCGCCGCGATGTTCCAATGTGGCAAGATCCAGTCCCGACAGGGACGTCATGTTAAAGCCCAGGACGGCAGTCCTGGGTAAACGTCGCAAAACGAATCCCGAGTCCCGGAGGGACGATACAAGATTCGAATCGAAGCCGCATTTTGTACCCGGGATGAGTTGAGGATTCAGCTGCATAGAAGCCAGTCCCGCAGGGACGCAACAGTAAAGCCCAGGACGGAAGTCCTGGGAAAAGATCGGCAGGTAATCCGAGTGCCGTAGGCACGGCACTCAGCCCAAGACATGTTTCGGGTCGTAGGCAATGCCGGATTTCTTCAACAACGCAATGAATTCTTCTTCAAAGTTGCGGTGCTGGTGGTGCGCCGCCTGGTTCTGAATGTATTCCCGAACAGCACTCAACTGTGATGCGCTCACGCTGAACGCCGCATAGCCTTCCTGCCACGCGAAATCAATTCCGTGCTCTCCCAGCCAGCGCGAGGAGTTGGCTTTGAGCGCCTGGATGGATTTGCTCAGAGGCATGTCGGGTGGAAGGACCAGCAAGATGTGCACGTGATCGGCGGTACCTCCACATTCCAGGAGAGCAATTCTGTGATTTTTGGCGATGCCCGCGAGATACCGCCATAGCTTCGGTTGCAGTTCGTTAGGGATTACAGGCCGGCGTTCGCGCGTGCTGAACACGCAATGAACAAGCACATTGGGATAGGAATGCGACATGGGCCTGCGATTTCAATGCTTCGCCCGAGGTGCTGGGGTTGTCTGTGCCCAATATCACGAGAAGATGTGAAATCCCTGTGTCGTCCCTCCGGGACTCCGAATTACACTGCCTCCCTTTCCCAGGACTTCCGTCCTGGGCTTTACTATGACGTCCCTATGGGACTGCCTTCACGCGGAGCAATGACTGGCAAGCAAACCAGGCATAATGTGCGGGAACTCAGGAGGGACCATTCTCTTCTGACTTCCACGAAGGCAGATCTGCAGAGCATTCCACTGACGCGCTCTAGCCGTCTTGACTGACCAATGCCTTAGATTTTCTACAGTTTGGGCATTCACGGCCTTTGCGGTGGATCAACCCGCTCACTATGAATACCCTTCAAACAAACCGGACAGGCGAGCGCAATATTGTTCCCCACCCAGTCCTCCAACAGTCCGAGGTGATTGCGCTCGAGATCTCTGTGCAATGTCCGATTTTTCATTATTTCCTCTACTCCGCCCTACAGCAGCATGCCGGCAATAGAGGCAGACATCATGTTGGCCATGGTGCCGGCCAGCATGGCGCGCAAGCCAAGGCGGGCGAGCTCACCCTTTTTGTTGGGGGCGAGGGCGCCGATTCCCCCGATCTGAATGCCGATGGAGCTGAAGTTGGCAAATCCGGTGAGCGCGAACGTAGCAATGGTGAAGGAGCGCTGCGCCAGCACCGCCTTCTGCGGACCCAGCATGGAAAATGCCACCAACTCATTCATCACCATGCGCGTGCCCAGCAGGTTCCCCACCGCCATGCAATCCTTCCAGGGAACTCCGATGACCCAGGCAATGGGCGCGAAGATAACGCCAAAAATGGTCTGCAGAGTGGAAGGAAAGTGGGTGAAGCCATAGTGCGCCAGGCCGTTGTGGATGCCGCCCAGAATGCCGTTGCAGAGCGCGATCAGGGCCAAAAATGAAATCAGCATGGCGGCCACGTTCAGGGCCAGGTAAAGGCCATCGGTGGTCCCGCGGGCTATGGCGCCAATGGCGTTTTCGCTTTTATCCTCCATTTCGGCCATTTCTACCTTGCCGGCAGTGAGAGGTTTCTCGGTCTCCGGAACTAGCATTTTCGAAACCAGAATGGTGCCGGGCGCGGTCATGATGACGGCACTGAGCAGCGCCTTGGCGTCAATGCCGAACATGATGTAGGCGGCCATGATGCCGCCCGAAACGTGGGCCATGCCGCTGGTCATGATGGTCATCAGTTCAGAGCGAGTCACATCCGGCAGGTAGGGGCGGATGGTCAGCGGCGCCTCGGTCTGCCCCATGAAGATGCTGGCGGCCACGTTCAGCGACTCCGCCCCGCTGGCGCCCATAAAGCGGGTCATCACCCGCGCCGCTTGGCGGATGATGAACTGCATGATGCCGTAGTGATAGAGCACGGCAAAGAAAGCAGCGATAAAAATGATGGTGGGCAGCACCTGGAAGGCGAAGTACAG
>DASSQB010000517.1:0-4319 GCA_035702725.1 Terriglobales bacterium
CGCGCCCGCGCCGCCTCCCGCGACTTCGAAAATGTCATGTACGTGTGGGGCTCGGCGCAGCAGATTCCCTGGGAAGAAAACTTCTTCGACAAGGTGCTCTCGGTGGAGTCGTTCTATTACTATCCCGACCAGGAGCGGACGCTGGCTGAGCTGTTTCGCGTGATGGCGCCGCACGGGCGGCTGTTCATTCTCATCAACTTGTATAAAGACAATCCATACTCGCTGCGCTGGGTGGACGAACTGCAGGTGCCGGTGCACGCACTCTCCGAGGCGGAGTATGTGGAGATGCTGAAGCGCAATGCGTTTGAGCAAGTCGAGGCGCGGCGCATTCCCGACGATACGCCCACGCCCGACGAATACAGTGGCAAGTGGTTCAAGAATGCCGCCGAGTTGCGTGACTTCAAGCGCATTGGCGCGCTTCTGCTCATGGCCACCAAGCCGGATGTGCGCGTGGCCGCGCCCGGGTATCAGATTTATTAGTTCCCAGTACGTGGTACCTGGTTCCTCGCGGACTGAAGTCCGCTCGGAATAATAAAATAGCGTCTCTATCACCCGGCTAAAGCCGGGTGCTTCCACACTGGGTTGGGAATAATCGCAGCGGCTAAAGCCGCTTTTCTTTCGCCTGCCATCCGGCACGTCTGAAGACGTGCCCTGATACCAATCGTCCGGCACGGCCATTCCATCGCATCTGTTGTTTGCTGCAACTATCGCGAGCCGCACAGCGCCTGCCGCTTCGACTCCTCCTGCTGCGCCAGCGCCTGCAGACTCGCGGCTTCGTGCTGCAACCTGCCCAGCACCATCTCCCACATGTCGGCATCCACCTGCAGTGCGTCACGCACCGTTCCGTCGCGCACAATGCCGGCATCGTTGCGCAACATGGTGAGCAGGGAACGCAAGCCGGAGCTTTCCTTCAGCATCGCATCCGCTTCCTCGCGATGGCGCTGCGCCATCGCCTGCCACTCCTGCTCGCAGGCCGTGTTCGCGGCGCGTGGTGGCGTCGGCCGCGCCTGCGGCGATCCGGCCCAAAGCACTCCGGCCAGCACGAAAGGTGACAATAATTTGGCGAGAAGCTTCATGTGCGATCCCCCGGAAACATAACAAGTTATCTCTCTACCATAGAGCCTGTGCTGGAGAGCTTCCGAATGCTTTTACAAATTGCGCCGGGCGGAAGCATGCTCCGCCAACTCAATTTGGGGGTATCCTATAGGAAGCGAGGTGGGGTATGCGAAGTCCGCTTCCCATCGTGTTTTTGGCGCTGTTTCCGGTAGCAGCGGTCGCACAGTGGCATGGCGCACCGGCCAGAAGCGCTCCCATGCGCGCGCCGATGGCGATGCGGGCTCCCGCGGCCCGGCCTTTCATGGTTCAGCCCATGCCGCTGCGAGGCGGGTTTCGTTTCCGGCCAGCCATGCCGGGACGCATAACCCCGTTTAGACCGCAGGGACGCGCTCATTCCGGGCATATTGGCCTGACTTTCGGTTTCGGGCACGGAAATTTTCCCTTCGGCGTGCACCCGGACAACCGCTGCTTCTCTGACGCCTTTTTCGATCCCTTTTTCTGCACCCGCACGCCCACGCGCTTCTCGTCGTTTGTCCCCTTCTCGTCCTTTTTGCCCTTTGCCTCTTATCCGTACTACAGCATGCCCCTGTACGACGAGTCCAGTTACAACTCCTCCCGGGACACGGCGCAACTGGAACGGGCCAACGCCCAGGTCAGCGATTTAACCAACCAGATCGAGCAACTGAGGGAAGAGTTGGAGCGGATGCGGGAGCAGCAGAACTCGCCGCGCGCGGCGGCGCCGCCCCCGCCGCCGGCAGATGATGCCAAGGTAGAGCCGCCGGTTTCCACCACCCTGGTATTTCGCGATGGCCGCCGCAGCCAGGTGGAGAATTATGCCATCGTGGGCAACATGCTGTGGGTGTTCACTGACCAGCGGCGAACCAAGATTCCCATCGCCGAACTCGACCTCAAATCCACCCAGCAGGTAAACGAAGATCGTGGTGTTGACTTCGCGATCCCGGCTTCGGCCAGGTAATCTGCTTGCCTTGCGCCAGAACCACATTGCAATTCTTCGCAACGGCCCCGGAGTTTTGGCCGATGCCTTTAAGACCAATTGCCGAAACCATGGAGCGCACGCTCCGATCTCATCATCGTGCCGCCCCACGTTGACCTTACGCTCGCGCGGGGTCAGGCTTATCGCTCTTCACTCCCAGTTCTTCAAACGCCTTTTGCGCCTTCGACCCGTCAAACTTCTTCTCCCGCGCCAAGGTCGCCAGCGCCGCCGCCGCGATGGACTCCGCATTGACTTCGAAGTGCCGCCGCAGATGCTCGCGGTTATCGCTTCGCCCGAAGCCGTCCGTGCCCAGCGACACCAGCCGCCCCCCCAGCCACGGCGCCAGTTGGTCCGGAACAATTTTCATGTAATCCGTGGCCGCCACGATGGGACCCTCGTTTCCATCCAGCGCGGTCAGAATGTACGGCCGCTTTGGCTGCTTGCTGGGATGTAGCCGGTTCCAGCGCTCCACTCCCAGCGCCTCGCGCCGCAGTTCGTTGTAGCTGGTGGCGCTCCACACATTGGCCGCCACTTTATATTTTTCGGCCAAAATGCCCTGCGCTCTCAGCGCCTCATTCAAAATCGGGCCGCTGCCGAAAAGCTGCACCGCCGCCTTGCCTCCTTCCGCCGGCTTAATGCGGTAAATGCCCCGCAGAATGCCTTCGCGCACTCCCTCGCCCATGGGCGGCATGGCGTAGTCTTCGTTGTACACGGTGATGTAGTAGAAGCGGTCCTCCTTTTCCTGGTACATGCGCCGCAGGCCATCCTGAATGATCACCGCCGTCTCATACGCGAACGCCGGGTCGTATGCCGCGCAGGTCGGCAACGCACTTGCCAGCACATGGCTGTGCCCGTCCTGGTGCTGCAAACCTTCGCCTGAAAGCGTCGTGCGCCCCGCCGTGCCTCCCATCAGGAAGCCCTTGCCGCGTGCGTCTCCAAAGGCCCAGATCAGGTCGCCGATCCGCTGAAACCCGAACATGGAGTAATAAGTGAAGAAGGGAATCATGGACACGCCATAATTGGAATAAGCGGTTCCGGCGGCGGTAAATGACGCCATCGACCCCGCCTCGGTGATGCCCTCCTCCAGGATCTGCCCGTCTTTCTCCTCGCGGTAGTAGAGCAGCATGTCCTGGTCGTGCGGCTTATAGAGCTGCCCCCGGCTGGCATAAATGCCCACCTGCCGGATGATGGACTCCATACCGAAGGTGCGCGCTTCATCGGGGATGATGGGCACCACCAGCTTGCCCAGCTTGGGGTGCTTCATCAGGTGGCGCAGCAGGCTGACGAAAGCCATGGTGGTGGAAACCGCGCGCCCCTTTGACCCTTCCAGCCACTCCTGGAAGTATTCCAGTGGCGGAGCTTCGAACTCGAAGCTGGGCTTGGGATCGCGCGTAGGCATGTAGCCGCCCAGTGCCTGCCGCCTCTCCTTCAGGTACTGGATCTCCTCGCTGTCGTCCGGCGGACGGTAAAGCGAGCCTTCTTTCGCCGCCTTCTCCGGAATCGGGATCTCGAAGCGCGCGCGGAACGCCGCCAGCGCCTGGTCGCTCATCTTCTTTTCCTGGTGCGTCGCGTTGCGTGCCTGTGCCGACCCCAGCCCGTAGCCCTTAACCGTCTTGGCCAGGATCACCGTGGGCGCGCCTTCATGCCGCACCGCCTGGTAGTAGGCGTTATAGACCTTCTGCGGGTCCAGCCCGCCGCGGTGCAGGTGGAAGATCTCGTCGTCGGTCATGTCCGCCACCAGTTCCAGCGTCTGCGGGTACTTCCCGAAGAATTCCTTGCGCACAAAGGCGCCGTCCTTGGCCTTGAACGTCTGATAATCGCCGTCCACGCATTCTTCCATGCGCTTCAGCAGAAGCCCGCTGCGGTCACGCGCCAATAGATCGTCCCAGCCCGCGCCCCACACCACTTTAATGACGTTCCAGCCGGCCCCACGGAACGCCGCTTCCAGTTCGTTGATGATCTTGCCATTCCCGCGAACCGGGCCATCCAGGCGCTGCAGGTTGCAGTTGATGACGAAAATCAGGTTGTCCAGGTGCTCGCGTGAGCCTAGCGTCAGCGAACCCATGGTTTCAGGCTCGTCCGTTTCGCCGTCGCCCACAAACGCCCACACCTTGCGCGGTGTCTCGGCAATGATGCCGCGGTTCTCCAGGTAGCGCATGAAGCGTGCCTGGTAGATCGCGTTGATCGGGCCGATCCCCATCGAAACCGTGGGAAATCGCCAGAAGTGCGGCATCAACCAGGGATGCGGGTACGAAGACAGTCCCGGAGT
>DASSQB010000518.1:0-14102 GCA_035702725.1 Terriglobales bacterium
GAAGCTGTTCGTTTAACGCTACACTGCCACAGCGTGCCGGACCAGGATGGAGCGGACGGCGTTCACAATTTTCTCCTCGCTCGGCAGCACGTATTTTTCCAGCGGTTCGCTGTAGGGAATCGAGGTATCGAGCGCGGTGACCATCCGCACCGGCACCTTCAGGTATTCGAAGCCGCGCTCCGCCACCTCACCGGCAATGATGGCGGCCGCGGAAGCGTGCCGCGGCGCCTGGTCCACCAGCACCAGGCGCCCCGTTTTCTTCACCGAACTAAGGATGGTTTCCACGTCGAGTGGCGCCAGGGTGCGCGGATCAATCACCTCGGCGCTTATGCCTTCCTGGGCCAGTCGCTCGGCAGCAGCCAGCGACAGCTTTACCATCCAGCCGGTGGCCACGATGGTCACGTCGCCGCCGGTTCGTTTCACATCCGCAACGCCGAAAGGAACCACGTGGTCGCCGTCAGGAACCTCACCTTTGTCCAGAGTCAGCAGATAATGGTGGAGGTAAACCACCGGATTGTCATCGCGAATGGCGGCTGTCATCAGCCCCTTGGCGTCGGCGGCGGTGGAAGGAATGGCGACCTTCAGCCCAGGGATGCCCATCATGGTGTGGTAAATGCAGTTGGAGTGCTGCCCAGCCCAGCCGGCGGCGAAGCCGTAGCCGGCCTTAAGCACCAGCGGCACCGTGACCTGGCCGCCGGACATGTAGCGCAGGCGGGGCGCTTCGTTGAGCACCTGGTCCATGGCTACCAGCATGAACTCGCTCATGTAAAGCTCCACCACCGGGCGCAAGCCCGCCAGCGCCGCGCCCACCGCCATGCCGATCTCCGCTGTTTCAGAAATGGGAGTTATGCGCACCCGGCTCTTGCCGAACTTGCGCACCATGGGATCGCGCTCCGTCATCCCCAGGTTCTGGCCATAGAAAATGACGTTGGGGTCGCGTTGCATTTCCTCCACTATGGCGGACTGCATGGCTTCCGCGTACATCATTTCCCGTGGCATAGGCTCTCCTCAGGCATAAACATAGTTGACGGCCTCTTCCGGGGCAGGGAAGGGGCTAGCCAGGGCAAACTGCACCGCATCTTCAATTTCCTTCCGGGCAGCCTCTTCGATTCGCGCCGCGTCCTGCTCCGCGAACGCGCCTTGGCTGAGCAGCCGCGCGCGAAAGCGGGGAATGGGATCGTTCGCCTTGGCCTGCTCGTATTCAGCGCGGTTGCTGTAGACCTCGATCGCCTCGTGCTCGGGAAACTGCGTGGGCACCGGGGGTACGGTGATGGCGTTGCCGTGCGCGCTGAGGCGGTAGAATTTTGACTCGATCAGAGTGGGACCCCGACCTGCGCGCGCCCGCTCCACCGCGGTCTGCACCGCCTGGTACACGGGCAGCGGATCTGTTCCATCCACGGTCACGCCGGGGATACTGAAGCCCTCGGCCTTTTTCGAAAGCGGATCACCCGCAACATAGTTTGCGTCTTCCAGGCTGATATGGGTGTAGGCCTGGTACTCATTATTTTCCAGAATGTAAACTATGGGCAGCTTCCACACAGCGGCGATATTGAGCGACTCGTAAAACGCTCCCTGCTTGCTGGCGCCGTCGCCAAAAAACGAGAAGGCTACCTGGCCGGTCTGCTTCACCTGCGCTGCCAGCGCCAGGCCCGTGGCCTGCGCAATCCCCTGGGCGATGATGCCCGAAGTTCCGGGAAAGTGATGCGCCGGATCGGCCAGATGCATGGAGCCGCCAAATCCTTTGCACAGGCCATCACGACGGCCATAGATTTCGGCCATGATTTTGCGGGTCGGCGTGCCCAGCACAATGGGATAGCCGTGGCAACGATAGCTGGGCATGACGGGATCGTTTTCACCCCGTACCGCCAGAGCGCCCACGATACTGGCTTCGGCGCCGTCGGCCAAGTGGGTGTGACCGCGAATCACGCCGGGATTCTGCGAGAAGGTGCTCTTTACCCGCTCTTCAAATTCGCGGATGCGCACCATCTGCGCGTACATCCAAACCAGACGCTCGTTGGGCAAATCGGTATTCAAAGACATGGGCACAATCTCCGCTCAGGACGACCTGGCTGCCTCTTCGCGCCGGCCGATGTCGCACAACACTTCGCCCACTGGAACCTCGGCAGCTTCCGGGGAGACGATGCGCAGCAGCACACCCTCGGCGGGCGAATCCAGTTCGTAACTCACTTTTTCCGTTTCCAGTTCGACCAGGGGCTCGCGCAATTTCACAAATTCCCCCTCGCGCTTCAACCAGCGCACCACGTTGACCTTGGTGGTGTTCATGCCGCCGGATTTGGGAACTCGTACCTGGGTAGCGATGCGGCTGCCTCCGTCGTGTCGCAGGGTTTCAGTAGAGTCATGAAGCGTGGCAGTATTTATCCATTTGCGCCGACTGTCAACCAGGCAGGCACGGAGAATGGGCTTGGGTGGCGAAACCCAGGGTCAGGAGCCGCACGTGGCCGGCTTGGACAATCACACAAATGCCATTACAATACCGCCTCGGTTGAGCGTTTCTGGGAAGTCAAGGAGCAAGATGCCAGCCCAATATCGAGCCGACCACGTGGGCAGTTTTTTGCGTCCCGCCGAGTTACTGGAAGCACGCCGTGACGCAGCAGGAGATCCAGAGCGGTTGCGCGAACTGGAGGACCGCCAAATTACACGGGTCCTAAACAAGCAGAAAGAGCTTGGGTTTGAAGTCTTCACCGACGGCGAGCTGCGGCGGCGCAACTTCATGAGCGACTTCACCGACGCAGTCGAAGGTTTCGACCTGGCGGACGCGGTGGCACGCTCGTGGGCGGGCCAGGCCAAAGCGACGGTGAGCAGCGTGACCGGGATTGTCAGCTCCAAGCTGCGTGCGGTTCGCCCGCTGACCGGGCACGAACTCGCCTTCCTGAAGCAGCACAGCCCCGGCGCCATCAAGATGACCCTGCCCAGCGCCACGCAGTTCCCGGCCATCTCCTTCAAGCGCGGCATTACCGACGCGGTTTACCCGAACCACTCCGCCCTGCTCTGGGACATCGTGGAAATCATGAAGACGGAACTGGCGCGGCTGGCGCGCGAGGGCGTGAGCTATATCCAGATTGACGCGCCCCGCTACAGCTACTTCATGGACCCCAAGTGGCGGGAGTGGATCCGCACCGAGATGAAAGTTGAGCCGGAAGCGCTGCTCGATGAGTCCATTCGCGCCGACAACGCCTGCCTGGCAGCTGCGCGGAAGCCGGGAGTGACGCTGGCTATGCACCTCTGCCGCGGCAACAATCGCAGCCACTGGTATGCCGAGGGTGGCTATGACGCCATCGCCGAGAAACTGTTCACCACCATGGCTGTGGACCGCTTTCTGCTGGAGTACGACGACCAGCGTTCCGGCACGTTCGAACCGTTGCGCTTCATCCCCAAAGGCAGAGTGGTCGTACTCGGGCTGGTGAGCTCCAAGCGGCCGCAATTGGAGGATGCCGACCAACTGGCGCGGCGCATAAATGAAGCTTCGCGCTATGTCCCGCTGGAGAACCTGGCGCTCAGCCCGCAGTGTGGGTTTGCTTCCACCGCGGAGGGCAACCTGCTGACCGAAGAAGATCAGTGGGCTAAGCTGCGACTGGTGGCGGAGACTGCGCGCCGGGTGTGGCAGATGAGCAGCGCGGCCTAGCAGCAGTCAGCAATCAGCAGTCAGCATTCAGCCTGTCAACCTGGGATTCGATTCCCACGGCTTGATTGCTGAGTCCTACTTCTTTGCTCGCGCGGCGTCCATTTCCGCAAATACCTGCTCGGCGCTGTGAAAGGCGCTGTTGCCGGCGGGAATGCCGCAGTAGATGGCGCACTGCAGCAACACCTCCTGAATCTGCTCGCGGGTAACGCCGTTGTTGAGGGCGGAGCGGATGTGGAGGCGCAGTTCGTCGCCGCGATTGAGCGCCACCAGCAGGGCTACCGTCAGAAGGCTGCGGGTGGGCCGGGGCAAGCCCGGGCGGGTCCAGATTTCACCCCAGGCGTAGCGGGTGAGAAGGTCCTGGAAAGGGGCACTGAACTCGCTGCGATTCTGCAGCGAGTGGTCCACATAGGAATTGCCGTGGACCGCCCGGCGCACCGATAGTCCCTGTTCATAGCGTTCGCGTTCGTCCATGCACTCCTCCTCAGGCGCTCAGGAATTTGCTGATGGCGGCGTTGAATTCGGGAACCGCCTCGATGTTGGAAAGGTGTGCCGCCGGCAGTTCCACATATTGCGCCCCCGGAATATGGTCGCGCAGTTCCTGTCCCAGGGCCGGCGGAGTCGCGTTGTCTTTGTTTCCGGCGACAATCAGTGTTGGCACGCGAATGCCGGCAATGCGGTCGCGCAGGTCCGCGTCGCGCAGCGCCGAACAGCAGCCGATGTAGCCTTCCGTGGAAACTTCGCTCAGCGTGTTTTGTGCGGTCGCAACCGCTTGCGGACAGCGGGCGCGGAACTCGGGAGAGAAGAAGCGCTCGACCGCCACTGGCGCGATCGCCTTTGTCCCGCCTTTGCGCACGCTCTCGATGCGCGCGTTCCACATCTCCAGGCTGCCGATGTGAGCACCGGTATTGCAGAGAACCAGTTTGCGCACGCGCTGCGGTGCGTAAATCCCCAGCCACATGCCGGTGAGCCCGCCGATGGAGAGGCCGCAAAAATTAACACGATCGAGGCGAAGCCCGTCCAGCAGACCAAGCACATCCTGCCCCAGTTGCTCGATTTTGTAGGGCGGTGGCGGCACCGAAGACGCCCCGTGCCCGCGCTTGTCGTAGCGCAAGATTCGAAACTGTTTTTCCAGGGCGGCGCGTTGTCCTTCCCACATCTGTAAATTGGTGCCCAGCGAGTTGGAGAAGAGCAGGACGGGAGCGCCCGCCGGTCCGCTCAGCTCATAATGCAGTCGCACTTCGTCGAGAACAAGAAAGGGCATCAGCTGCTCACTTTCATTAAGGGGGGCGTGCGCAGGGAAGAATGCGCCTGAAGCACGCGGTCAATCAACTCACCGGCCACACCGAGATAACGCGCAGGATCGAACAAACGCTCCAATTCTTTCTTGTCCAGATGCTGTTTGATTTTCGGCTCTTCAGCCAGCACATCGCGCAGGTGTTGTTTTTGTTTCTGAGCGCGCTTGCACGCCGCTTCCACCAGTTCGTGCGCCGGCAGGCGGCCCATCTGCTCGGCCAGCACCATCTGTACCGCTTCGGCAAAGATGAGGCCGTGGGTGATCTCCAGGTTGGCACGCATTTTGTCGGCATTAATATCCAAGCTGTCGACAGTATCCGCCAGGTGATGAAGGGCTCCGGCGGTCAGACTGATGATTTCCGGCAGCGTTTCCCATTCGGCGTGCCACCCGCCCAGCCCGCGCTCCTGCTCCTGCACCATGGCGGATAGCATGGCGCCGGCCAGAGCCGGCACGCGGGTGACAGCAGCGAGCACCACAGCCGCGGTCACCGGGTTCCGCTTGTGCGGCATAGTCGAGGATCCGCCTCGTCCCGGGCCGGCAGGTTCGAAGATTTCGGCGACTTCCGTCTGGGCTTCGAGCGAAAGGTCGCGGGCGATCTTTCCCAACGTGCCGGTACAAAGGCTGAGAGTGGTGGCGATTTCCGCGACGCGGTCCCGATGCGCGTGCCACGGCACCGCGGGAACAGGGAGTTTCAGTTCCTCCCCCAGCGCCTTGGCGACCACCATGCCTTTTTCACCCAGCGCCGCCAGAGTGCCTACGGCGCCGCCGAACTGCAGCACCAGCGTTCGGCTCCGGGTTTCGGCCAGTCGCACGCGATGACGGTCCACAGCATCCAGCCATCCGACGACACGCAGGCCCAACGTTGTGGGCAGTGCCTGCTGCAGCCAGGTGCGAGCCGGCAGAGTAGTGTCGCGGTGTTGTTGTGCCAATCGCGCCAGAATTTCGGAGAAGCGTTCCAGTTCCTCCGCTATCAGTTCCAGCGCACGCCGGGCCTGCAGCACAAAACCAGTGTCAATTGCGTCCTGGCTGGTAGCGCCCCAATGCACATAGCGCGCTGCTTCCTTGTCCTCAGCGGCAACTAGCGCCGTGAGCTGCTTCACCAGGGGAATTGCGAGATTCCCAGCCAGTGCGGTGGCCTGGGCAAGTGCCTTGAAATCGAATAGCTCAGCTCGGCACTTGGCGGCTATGGGCGCCGCGGCGGAAGCGGGGATCGCTCCCACACCAGCCTCGGCACGCGCCAGGGCGGCTTCGAACTCGAGCATGGATTGGATCCGCGCGCGGTCGGAAAAAATGTCCTCCACCGCTTGCCAGCGGAACAACGGGTCGAGCAGGCGCATGCCGCAGTGTACTCAGCCTCAGCAGTCGAAGAAAACTGTTTCCTCCGGACCTTGCAGGTGAACGTCCCAGGTAAGCGCGCCTTCGCGGCCGGCAATCGTGCTGGCTATCAGTGTGGCGCGCCGCTCCGGCGGCACCAGGCCAAGCGCGAAATCGTCAGCGTTGGCGGGCTCGCCGGGAAAGTAAATGCGCGTCACCAGCCGGCGCAGCAGGCCGCGCGCAAAGACGCTGACCACCAGGTGCCGCGCCTGTAGCTTACCTTCGGGCCCAGGCACCTGGCCGGGCTTGATGGTAGTAAAACGAAAGCAGCCGCTGGCGTCGGTGGGGATGCGGCCGAAACCGCAGAAATCACGCTCCACCGGCTTGTCTTGCTGGTCGTCAGGATGTGCATATTTGCCCTGCGCATTCGCCTGCCAGACCTCCAGGATGGCGTCGGGCACGGGCTCGCCTTCACCATCCAGCACGCGCCCCTCAATACTCACCCGTTCCCCGGAAACTCCCGGAGCGGCCAGGTTGTCGCGGTTCAGCCGGGTGAGCCCAATGGAAAAGAATGGCCCCACGGTCTGCGATGTGGTCGCCTGCAGGCTCATATCAACTCTCCCAGGGCGTAGCCTCGCGCCCGGCCAGGATGATGTCGAACTTGTAGCCCAGCGATTGTTCCGGAATGGTTGTTTCCCAGTCGAACACGGAAATCAGCCGTTGGCGCGCTTGTTCGTCGGCCGTGCAATTGAAAATGGGGTCGTAAGCCAGCAGGGGATCGCCGGGAAAATACATCTGCGTCACCAGGCGCGTGGCGAATGCCGGGCCGAACACCGAAAAGTGAATGTGCGCCGGCCGCCAGGCGTTGTAGTGGTTGCGCCAGGGGTATTCGCCGGGGCGAACGGTCAGAAAGCGATAGCGGCCCTCGGCGTCGGTCAGGGCGTGGCCGCAGCCGGTAAAATTCGGGTCCAGCGGCGCATTGTGCTGATCGTTGGCATGCAGGTAGCGGCCGGCAGCGTTCGCCTGCCAGATTTCCACGAGGGTATGTGGTACGGGCCGTTCGTTCTCATCCAGCACCTGTCCGCTCACCGTGATCCTTTCGCCCAGCGGTTCGCCACGATGCTGGTGAGTGAGGTCGCAGGCCTTCAGATCCGCAGTCTCGGACCTGAAGACTGGCCCGGTGACTTCGGAAAGTGTGTGCGGCAAGTAGATGAGCGGCTGCAGGGGTGCCCGCTTTACGGAGGAGGCATACGGCGGATGCAAGTGTGGCGGCTGCGTCCCGGGAAACGGGCGCCGGTACGACGCCACGCTGCCAGTCGCCCGCCGCGTGCCGGTTCTGGGTTGCTGCGAAGCCGCCTTTCCCATGGCCATGTCGCACCGGAATCTATGCGGGGAAGAAACGCCTTGTCAAGCCGATTATCGAAATCATGTGCGTATATCGCCCCCATCGTGTAGTATGGCGCGGCTCTACGAGGGGTGGCCATGGGGCGAGTGGACGCTCTCAACTCTTCCAGTTGGCACGAGCAAACGCCGGTTCGTGAGCCGCAGGCGGGGCTTGCGCCTCGCAAACCGGCGGAGGAAATTGCCGCCTTGGGCGGCGGCGATCCCAATTTTATGACCTCGCTGGCCCGCGGCCTGGCGGTCATTCAGGCTTTTTCCGAGCCCAGGCAGCGCCTCACCATTTCCCATCTCAGTTCCAAAACTGGATTGTCGCGCGCAGCGGTCCGCCGTTGCCTTTACACGCTGACCAAGCTGGGCCTGACCGGCTGCGACGATAGCTTTCATTTCTTCCTGCGGCCGGGAGTGCTGGCTTTGGGCTACTCCTACATCTCTTCGACTCCCCTGGCGGCGGCGGCGCTGCCGGTTCTGGAGCATGTGAGCCACCTGGTGCACGAATCCTGCTCTCTCGCCGCGCTCGACCGTTTCGACATTGTTTACATTGCGCGCTTCAACGTGACCCGCATCATGTCGGTTGATTTAGGCGTAGGCAGCCGCCTGCCAGCCTTCTGCACCTCGATGGGCCGTGTGCTTTTGGCCAACCTGCCCGACTCGGAACTGGATGCTTATCTTGCGAGCGTGCAGCTTAATCGCTTCACCGACCGCACGGTGACAGACGTCGGCAAGTTGCGGGAAACTCTGCGCCTGGTGCGGCGTGCCGGCTACGCTATTGTGGATCAGGAATTGGAATTGGGCTTGCGTTCCCTGGCCGTGCCGGTGCGGACACCGGCTGGCAATGTGGCAGCGGCGGTGAATATCGGCACCCAGGCGCAGCGTGTTTCTTTTTCGGAAATGCAGACCCGGTTTTTACCCCATCTCCGCGCTGCGGCCCAGGAACTCGGCATGTTGCTGCGCTGATGACGCCGAACTGAATAACATGGAACAATCCCGCCGTTACGAGAGCACACTGATCGCCATCCTGTTCCTCGCCTGGGGAACGGTGTTCCTCGATCGCATGTCGGAGCTCTACCTGGCGCCCTACATCGTTCCCGAATTCCACCTCAGTGACGAACAGGTGGGCCTGCTGGCCTCAGCGCTGGCCATTACCTGGGCCATTTCTACGCTGCTGTTTGGCGCTCTGTCGGACCGGCTGGGGCGGCGCAAAATCCTGCTGCCCGCGGTTTTTGCCTTTTCGCTTCTGTCCTGGCTTTCCGGCCGGGCGCGCTCGTTTAACGAATTGCTGCTGTTGCGTGCCCTGATGGGCGTTGCCGAAGGCCCGACGTGGTCCATTATGACCGCGCTCATCGAAGAGTCCTCTCCTCCCGAACGACGCGGGCGCAACGTGGGCATCGTGGTCAGCGCCGCCGCACTGGTGGGACTGGCCGTCGCTCCCGTCCTGAGCACGCAAGTCGCCTCCCGCTGGGGTTGGCGCTGGGCTTTCTTTGTGGCCGGTGTCCCCGGCGTAATCATCGGGTTGCTCATCTGGAGGTTCGTAAAGGAACCGCCGCCCAAGGCGGCTTTGGACGCGCACCACGTTCGCCCTGGATTCAGGGATTACTTTTCCGTGTTGCGCTATCGCAACATGTGGTTGTGCTGCCTGGCCTCAGCCGGGTTTATTTCCTGGCTGTTCCTGATGAACGTTTTTGCCCCCCTTTACATCACCCAGTCGGCGCATCAGGCGGCAACCACTGCGGGGTTCCTTCTGGGAGCCGGCGGGCTGGGCAGTTTTTTCCTCGGTTTACTCCTGCCCGGCGTATCCGACCGCCTGGGCCGCAAGCCCATCCTGCTGCTGATGGCCGTAATGTGCACGGTAGTGCCTCTGGCTTTGCTGCTCCCCGCTCTTTACTCAGTTCCCTGGGTGCTGGCCGCGATCTTGTTTTTGACCAACGCCGGCCAGGGGGTGGCCTCGCTGGTCATGGTGCTGGTGCCCACAGAGAGTGTGCCGCCACAATTTGCTGCTACTTCCATTGGGCTGGCCACGCTGGTTGGGGAACTGTTTGGAGCTACCGCGGCTCCCACCATTGGCGGGGCGCTGGCGGAGCGTCACGGGCTGGCCACACCCCTGTGGATGTCCGCTTTGGGCAGCGCGGCCATTTTCGTCGTGGCCCTGTTCCTGCGCGAGACGGTACATCTCAGTCAAGGCACACCGAAGGCGCAGATCGCAGGGGTGCGTTGAAGTTTTTAGCAGTTCATTAGATGGCTGCGACAGGAAACGACACCGATGTTTCGTTTCACGGGAAAAGCTGAAAGGTGAGCCGATATTCGCACAACCAGTCGATTAAAGGCTTGACAACCATACCACCATAGCGGTACACCTGCTCACCGCTTTTCCTTTGCGTGTGGGGTCTCCCAGCATATCGATTCCGCAAGCCCAAAAAGGGGTGATCTTATGAGGGGACGTTCCGCTCTTCTGGCTGCTTTTGTTTTGGGTGTCTTTGCCATTTTTGTCAGCCCGCTGTTCGCGCAAGTGGGCGCCAACGTGGCCTTGCTGAACGGAACGGTGCGCGACCCAAGCGGCGACGTAGTGGTGGGCGCCGCCATCGCGGTACGCGACGTGGATACCAACCGCATGTACCGCGCCACGACCAATACCTCGGGTTTTTACGCGGTGCCCAGCCTGCCGCCCGGTCGCTATGAGCTCAAGATCACCTACTCCGGCTTCGCCCCCTATGTGCAGAGCGGTATTCCGCTTACGGTAGGGCAGACCGCCACGCAGGACGTCACGCTCAAGATCGCGACCAAGGGGGAAGAGGTTGAGGTCACGACCGAAGTGCCCCCCATTGAGCCTACGCGCACAGAAATCAGCCAGGTAATTGATACCGAGCAGGTGCAATCTCTGCCCATCAGCGGCCGCCTGTTCACCGATTTCGCCCTGCTGACCCCTGGGGTGGCTACCGGCCGCACCAGCCTGCAATCCACCATCACGGAATTCGAGGTGACGCGCGTTTCCTTTGCCGGCATGCGCGACTTGAGCAACGAGGTCACGGTGGATGGCGCCGACAACGTCAATACCGCTACCGGTTCCCAGCGCGCCACCCCGCCCCAGGATTCGGTGCAGGAATTCCGCGTGGTCAATAACAGCTTCGGCGCCGAGTACGGCCGGGCGCTGGGCGGAATTGTCAACATCGTCACCAAGTCCGGAACCAACACCCTGCACGGCTCGGCGTACGATTACCTGCAGAACAACGCTGCTGATGCGCGCTCGCTGCTGCAGCCCTCCCCGCAACCCAACGTGCTGCGGCAGAACCAGTTTGGAGGCAGCCTGGGCGGGCCCATCCGAAAGGATAAAACGTTCTTTTTCATGAACTACGAGGGACAGCGGCGGGGCGAGTCTCCGACCTTTCCCGACACCTTCATCAATGATCTCCGCCTCATCAACCAGGCCAAAGCCATCCTGGGGCTGCCGCCGGAGGACCCCAACGTCCTCAAGACCAAGGACAATGATTACGGCATTATCAAACTGGATAACCAGCTGAGCACGCACAATACTCTTTCCATTCGCTACAACATCGAAGACGGGCGCGACCTGAATCAACTGGTGGGCAATACGCTGGATGGCGGTGGCATTGGCGCGCCCAGCAGCGGTCACAACGTGTTCGTACGCGACCAGTCGCTGGTGGGTTCGGTCACATCCACCCCCCGCAATAACCTGGTCAACGACGTGCTGGTGCAGTATGCACGCCGCCACTACAACTTCCCCGGCGTGACGGGTCAGCCCAACCTCGACATCCCCAACTCGCTGTTGTTCGGCCACAACTTCGGCGTGCTCGACGCCATCTGGGAGAACCGGGAGCAGTTTGCCGATTCGCTTTCCTGGGTGAGAGGCTCGCACGTGATGAAATTTGGGGCGGACACCAACCAGATCCAGAACTACGTCACCTGGCCCGGTTTTACACCGATGCGTATCGTGCTGCCGGGCATGAACTGCCTGGTGGACTTCGCTAACTTCTACGACCAGGCTCATGGAACGCCGCTACCCTACGTGGCCTCCAACCCCAACGATGGGCCGTGTCCCCTGGCTTTGAACAGCGGTTTGCCGCCCTTCCCCGCGTCGCCCGGTCCCAATCCCGCTGATGGGCTGGCGGGTGTGCCCATCGTTTTCTGGGGTGCGCCCCTTGGCCCCGGTCCAATTCCGCCGAACTTTCCTATTCCACCGATTCCAACCAACTGGCAGAACGCTTATCTGCCATCGCAAACTGCAAACTTCTCCGAGACCCTCAATCACGCTTATTACGGTTTCTATGCGCAGGACCAGTGGCGGGTGACCCCCAAGCTGACCCTCAACTATGGCATGCGGTATGACTTTGAAACGGGTCTGTCTAAGCAGATTGACCCGCATTACAACGGATTCCAGCCCAGGATCGGATTTGCCTACTCGCCCGACAGCAAGACTGTGATCCGCAGCGGATTCGGCATTTTCGATGACCGCTACAACCTCTCGTTCTTGTTCATTACCCAGCCGCAGCGGCCGGCCACCATTCCAGGAGTGGAGATCCCGGGCGTTCGCCACGGCTCCGACTCCGCCACCTGGGCGCTGAACCAGTTGCCGTTCCTGGGGCCCCTGGCCCCCTTGCCCGCGGCCGTGGGCGCTAATTTGATTGCCACCGGCCATGTGCCGCCGGAGAACCTGGTCGTGCCTACTACGGTCGGCGATGGCCTGGTTGACCACCGCAGCCCTATTCCGTATTCCGAACAGGCAAACCTGGAAATTGACCGCGAGGTCGGCGGTGGGTTTACCGTGGGCGCCGGCTACATCTTCGTGGCCGCCCACCACCTGGTACGGGCGGAGAACCTGAACGTTTGCCCCGTCTCCGGTGTTTCCAGCGGTCCGTACCCCTGCGCCCCCGGCGGCACCCCGCCTCCGGACTGGCCGGCGGGCAAGGAATATTTCAACAATGGCGTGCGCTATCCCGCCGGGCTGCTTTACTTCACCGATAACAGCGGCAACTCCGTCTACCACGGGCTGACGTTGCAGGTGAACAAGAGAGCAGGGCACTATGTGACGCTTAACGCCAACTACACGTTCTCGCATACGCTGGACGACGGCACCTTCACTACCTTCGTCAGCACGCCTCAGGACCTCTACCGCCGCGACCTGGAGCGCGCTACCTCCAACCAGGATGTGCGCCATCGCCTCGTAGGCAACTTCACATTGGAAGGGCCGCAGCACACCTTCCTGCGCAACTTCGAACTGAGCAGCATCGTCACCGTGCAGTCGCCCCGGCCCTTCACATTATTCGTGGGCTTCGATGCCAATGGCGACACCAACCCTGTTACCGATCGCGTGGGCAACGCCCCCAGGAATAGTTACCAGGGTGACAACCTGCGCTCGGTGGACCTGCGCCTGTCGCGTACTTTCCATCTGACCAAAATCGCGGAGCGCATGACGATGGAAACGGCCGTAGATGCGTTCAACCTGTTCAACCGCCCCAACGTGGACGAAGTGACCTCAGTCTACGGCACCTACAACTTCTGCAACGGGATGGTTCCGGTCCGCTATAAGGACTCGGTTTCGCAAATGATTGAGGCGGGGCAGGTGGGCAACTGCCCGCTCGCCGGTCCTCCCATCCCTAACCCGCTGTTTGGCGGCCCCAGGACCATGTTGAACCCGCGGCAGCTGCAAGCCTCGGTTAAGTTTTCGTTTTAGCTCGCGCTCCGGAGGGCTGAGCACGGCTGATAATGGACCACTAACGCAGGCGTGGCGGAGAGCCCACACTCTGCTCTCCGCCCTCGCTCTCTCGCATGGCGGACACTTTCGGAGACCACGGGCACGGAATGAACAGCTCCAAGCCGGTATTTGCCGGCGAGAGCCCCTATTCTGAGATACAGCCCGACGAGTACTTTGATCCCGAAATTGAGACCCTGAGCAGCGCTGCGCTTCGCCAACTGCAGGAGGTGAAGCTCAGCCGCCAACTCGATTATCTCTACGCCCGCTCGCCCTTCTACCAGGATAAATTCCGCGCCGCCGGCTTGCGGCGTGAGCATTTCATCTCTTTGCGTGATCTGCAGAACTTCCCGTTCACCAGCAAGGAAGAATTGCGCGACAGTCAGGCCGCCTGTCCGCCTCTTGGCCGGCACATGGCTGCTGATATGGCCAGCGTTATTCGTGTCCATGCTTCCACCGGCACCACCGGCCGCCCCAGCTTTGTAGGCGTTACCCGCGGCGATGCCGAGGTGTGGACGCGGGTCACGGCGCGCTCTTTTTACACGCAGGGCATCCGCCCCACGGACGTTATCATTCACGGCGCCAGCCTGGCCATGTTTGCCGGCGGCCTGCCTGCCAAAGATGCGCTGGAACGTCTTGGCGCCACCTTCGTGCCGGTAGGAACGGGCGCCTCCGAGAAGTTGGTGCTCGTTGCCCAGACCCTGGGCGCCAACGCTATGCACTGCACGCCTTCTTACGCTATTTATCTG
>DASSQB010000519.1:0-17272 GCA_035702725.1 Terriglobales bacterium
TTGGGATGGCGATTGTCCTCACCTGCCCCATGTTCTTCTCCGGCATCGTATTCTCGACCCTGCTGCGCTCGCGCGGGGCGGTCTCCGGCATCCTGGCGATGAATCTGCTGGGCGCCATGTGCGGCGGGCTGCTGGAGTACAACTCCATGTACTTCGGTTTTCAGTTCCTGTATTGGGTGGCGGCGGGACTGTACCTGCTTGCTTTTATCTGGGAACTGGCCCAGCCGAAGTGGCAGATGGAAGCCGTATTGGAGCCCAAGCTAAATTAGACCCCAGCTCTACCAACAAATCGGGCCGGAATGCTGATTTCCGCAAGCGAACGTCGCTTACCGGTTTTGGGCGCGTGCTTTCCGTCTCCACGCCAAGCCTAGCCCAAACAGGCCAGAGAGCATCAGGCCCAGGGACGCAGGTTCCGGGATGAAGGTGGTCCTTGCGACGTCCGCTAAGCCATTGTCCGTGAAGCCGAAATAGAGAATGTTGAAATCGGGATCGGTGTTCGTAGAATCGAGCAAGATTGTACTGTATTCTTCCACAACCGTTGAGGGGATGCCCAAACCGAAGAAGTTCAGTCCGTTACCCGCCCCTATGTTGCAGTTCTCTGGACTAATCTCATTAAAGCAGGAGAGCGCGTTAACACCCGTAAAGTCTGATGGCGGATGGACAAAAATTTGGCTTAGGGCACTAATGGTTTGGCCGCTCTGATTTTCGAAATCACACTCTTGGCCCCCAACCGTCGTGAAACAGAAGCCCGCGTGGAAGGGATCAAAGGAAGTAACCGGCTCGCCTTCAAAAGTCAGGAATAAACCTGGCTCGACGATGGCATAGCCAGTGTAACCATCGCCCTTACGAATAATTCCGCCGGGGTCGATAGTGCCGGCCAACGAGCAGGCCGAGAAAAGAAGTACAATAGCGGCGAGCGTCAATCCGTTCCGGCATTTCATAGGCGAGGGTCCTCCTTCGCGCACGTAAGAACAAGTCGTAGCACCCGACTGACCGCAATGGCAGCGGGCACGTTTTTTTTTCTACCGCCATTACAAGCACTTGCAACGCGCAATTTCGGAAATTCACAGACTTCGACCCGCCAAGCCGCAATCTCTTGCCACGGTTTGCGCAGTCTTTTGCAATCTTCAGGAGTGTCGGTGAACAACGGTTAGGTGGAAGGCCAGGCGTTTTAGTTCACCTTGCTGCCAAATTGCCGCATGAGGACGGAAAACTCAGCAAGCTTTTGCAGGTCTTTCAGTTCCGGATCGCTCTGCGCTTCCTGGGCGGGATAACCTTGTTTGAGAGCCTGTTGCAGATCTTTCATGGCTTCGTTTTTTTGCCCGGCTATGCATTCCACCACTGCCTGAAAGTAGATGAGGGAAACATCGGTCGAATCCATCGCATGGGCACGGCGAACGAGTTCCAGTCCGCGTTTGGGGTCGCCTTTTTTCGCAAAATACTGCCCCAAATAGCCCATAGCCTCGGCATCCCGCGGATTGATGGCCAGTTGTTTGTAGGCGAGGGCGATGGCCTTGTCGTAAGTAGCCAAGGCCTGCTGGCGTCGTCCTGCCCAGCGATAACCGTCGGCAAGATTACCCATCGCCATGTGTTCATTGGGATTCATGGCAACCGCCTTCTCAAACATTTGTACCGCCTCGTCATAGCGCTTCAGGAAAAAGTAGGCGGTTCCCAGGTTGGAATAAGTGGCATAGTAGGGTTGGAGTTGCAGCGCCTTCTGGAAGTTGGGAATGCAATCGTTCCAGCGCTCCATGCGCATGAGAACAACCCCCAGATTGTCGTAGCCAGCCGCGTTATCCGGCTCCAGTTCAATCACTTTTTTGAAAGCGGCGACTGCTTCTTCATTCTCCCCGAAGCTGTAGTAGGCGCCGCCCAGCGCGTCGTAGTTTTCCCAGTAATAGGGATTCAGTCCGATGGCCTTTTTGTAAGCCTCGACCGCCTCCGACTTGCGGCCAATGACGGTATAGACCTGCGCCAGGCGGCGGTAGCCTTCGTCCGACTTGGGCGCCAGTTCCACTGCGCGCTTCAATTCGGCGATGGCTTCAGCGGTCTTACCCGTGTCGGTGTAAACGCTGCCCAAAGAAAAATGGACTTCGGGAAGGCTGGCGTTTAGCTGCTCCGCGTGTTGTGCCGCTCGCAGTGCTTTGTCGGACCAGAAACTGTCCTTGGTGTGATGGTACATGGAGAGGCTGGCATCGGCGAGTCCAGTGTAAGCCAGAGCAAAACCGGAATCTCTGGCCAGCGCCTTCTGATACAGGTCAATTGCCGCCTGTACCTTCTTCGTGTCCTGCTCCTGGCGCATGTTTTCGCGCCCTTTCAGGTAAAGGTCGTAGGCCTCGACATTCTCCGTGGGGTGGGAGTTAAGGGCGGCTACTTCGGAGCTGCTGGGTTTCAGTTCGAGCGCGGCCACCAGCTGGGCGTAGATGTTATCCTCCAGGGTGAGCAGGTCCTGCGGCACTCCGGAAAATTCGCTGGTCCACAAGCGCTTCCCGGCAGCGACGTCGTCCAGGCTGATGGTGATGCGCATCTTCTCCGCCGTCCCCTGAACCGTTCCCTGCGCGATCAGGTTCACGCCCAACTGGCGGGCAATTTTTTCCAGCGGCTGGTTCACATTCACCGACTGCACAGCGCTCGGCGAAGCCAGATGAATATCCTTCATCTGGAACAGCTTGGCCGCGGTTGCCTCTACCAGCCCATCGCTGACGTAGCCCAAGGCGTTCTTGTCGCCGATCACCCGAAAAGGGAGCAACGCCAGGTACTTACCTTGGCTGGCCGGGGGAATGCCCAGGCTGGACCGGGAAGAAGACGGCCCGGGTCGCAGCAGTTTGCGCACCCCAGGCACGGTCAAAACCGTCAGCAGGGCGAGCAGGAGGAGTCCGGCACCTGCGTACCACAATCCACGGCTTGCCCGTTTTACCTGGGGAACGGGCCGGGAGGGCGGCCGGGAAGGCTGGGCTGATTCCAGGTCATCCAGAATTTCGCGCGCGCTCTGGTAGCGCTGCGCGGGCTCCGTCTCCAGGCAGCGCATGATGATTTGCACCAGGTAATCGGGCAGGTCGGGATTGATCTGGCGTGGGTCCTGGGGCTTTTCGTGGACCCGCAGATACATTGTTTGCAGGGTAGAGTCCGCTTTGAACGGTATGTCGCCCGTGACCATCTCGTAAAGAATCAGGCCCAGGGAATAAAGGTCGCTGCGGTGATCCACCGCAGCGGCCAGGGCCTGCTCCGGCGACATATAGCGGGGGGTTCCCAGAAACTGACCGCTTACGGTCACCTGGGTGGCGTCGGCGGCCAGCGACTTGGCCAAACCGAAATCAGAAACGTAAACCTGCCCCGCATTGTCCAGCAGAATGTTCTGCGGCTTCAAATCGCGGTGGACCACACCCTCCGCGTGCGCGGCTTCCAGCGCGGCGCAGAGCTGCTTGGTCAGGCTCACGGCGCGGCTTACCGGCAGCCGACCTTCGCGCTTCAGGAGTTGGTGCAGGTCCTCGCCCTCGACGTAAGCCATGGAAATGAACTTGGTTCCATTGGCCTCGCCCAGGTCGTGAATGCGCAGAATGTTCTTGTGAGAAACCTTGCTGGCCAGCAGTAGTTCCTGGCGAAAGCGCTGGCTCATGGTGGGGTCGGCGCCCAGCTCGGGACGAATCAGTTTCAGGGCGACGATGCGGTCCAATTCCCGGTCATAAGCGCGGTAGACCGCCCCCATTCCGCCCTCACCCAGGAGGGCTTGCACCTCGTAGCGGGGGCCAAAATCCACCGGCTTGGCTTGGCTGTTGGCGGAGCCGGCGGAGGAAGTGGCCGAACTTGAAGGAGGCGGAGTCTGGGCAAAGCCGATGGCGGTCGCGGCGTCTTGAGGGGAGGGTTGCCTCTGTCCGCCGCCCGGAGTCTCATACCGGACAGGCGGAGGCTCGGCGGGTGCCGCCGAAAGCGGCGAACCGCAGGCGGCGCAGCGGGAGGCCCCCTTTGGATTCTGCGCCAAACATGAAGGACAAACCATGGACCGCCGCCACCCTCCAGCCAGCCGGAATTATCGGCCACTTGGGACTGCTTCGGCAACAACAAGATAGGGCCGTGGCACCTTCTGCCACATCCTCCGCCGCGTCAACAGGCTGGCCATACCGGGCGCCCTTGGGCTCGGAGCGGCGGTATGGGCGAGGCGAACTCTCCGCAGTGGTGGAAGATGTGCGTGAGATAATCGAATCAGTTGCTTGGAGTGGCCCCGTAGCTCAGATGGATAGAGCAGCGGTTTCCTAAACCGTTGGTCGGGTGTTCGAATCACCCCGGGGCTACCAGGGCTTGCGGCCTTACGCTTCGGTCTGGCGGTTTAAGATACGATGCCCGAGAGCCAGAGCCATCGGAGCGCAGCGTTCCCTCAGCAACACCAGCCGAATGAAGACCTAAATGACTAAAAAAGGGACCTCCGAGTTTACGCCGGGCGAGCAAAAGCCAGGCATCGCTGCCTCTCGTTTGCGGGAGTGGAACTCAGAAGTCTACCAGCGCGTATCGCGCCCGCAGTTCGGCTGGGGCAAAAAGGTGCTGGACCGGGTGCACCTGCGCGGCAATGAGACCGTGCTCGATGCCGGCTGCGGCACGGGGCGGCTCGCCGGCGAGCTGCTGGAACGCCTGCCGCGAGGACGGCTCCTGGCTGTGGACCTGTCCGAGAATATGCTGCGCACCGCGCGCCAGGAATTGGAACCGCGTTTTGCCGGGCACGTGTGGTTCGTGGTGGCCGATTTGCAGCGGCTTCCGTTTCACCAGCTAGTGGACGGAATTTTCAGCGCCGCCGTTTTCCACTGGATCCAAGACCATGAGCGGCTCTTTAACAGCCTGCATGGTGTGCTGCGTCCCGGCGGCTGGCTGGAATCGCAGTGCGGCGGCGGTCCCAACCTGGCTAAGCTGCTGCAGCGGGCGCAGGCGCTCATCGCCGCGCCGCCCCTGGCCCAATTTTTCATCGGATGGAAGAGCCCGTGGGAATACGCTTCCCCGGAGACCACGGCCGAGCGTCTGCACCGCGCGGGTTTCACCCACATCAGCACAGGCCTCGAGGCTGCTCCGGTGGAACTGGCCAACGAGAAGGACTATCGCGAGTATCTCGCCAACGTGATCTTTCACCGTCACCTGGAGCGCATTAGCCAGCCGGAGCTGCGCCAGCGATTTTTGGACGAGCTAACCCGCCAGTCGGCGCAGGACGATCCGCCGTTTGTGCTGGATTACTGGCGCAAGAACATGAGTGCGCGGAAACCCTAGAACGGCAAACCACCCGCCAGCGACTGCTCAATCCACTCCAGGTACTCGGGGCTGCCGCTCTCGATGGACAGCTCGATGCACTCTGGCAGCTCGTAGGAGTGCAGCTCTCGAATCGCCCTTGCCACCGCATCGAACTGCGCGGCCATGGTCTTGATGAGCAGCAGGTGCTCGTCGGCGCTTTCTACCTTGCCCTGCCAGCGATACACGGAGTGAATGGGCCCCACAATGTTGACGCAGGCGGCAAGGCGGCGCTCGACCAGGGCGTGGGCAATCGTTTCTGCCTCTTCGCGCGAGCCTGCGGTGGTGAGCACAATTTTCTTATCGCTCATAAGCTAGAATCTTTGGTCGGCGCCAGTCGAGAAGCGCCACGCCTATTACACTAGCATTCACGGCGCATAGGATGAGCACCCAAATCAAATTCGGCACTTCCGGCTGGCGGGCGGTAATGGCGGAGGAGTTCACCTTCGCCAATGTGCGCCGCGCCGTTACCGGCGTTGCCCGCTATGTGGCCGGGCAAAAGCCGCAGGGGGCGCGCATTCTGGTGGGCCGCGACCCGCGCTTTCTGGGAGAAGCTTTCTGCGACTTGGGCGCGCAGATCCTGATCGAGCACGGAATCACTCCGCTGGTGATTACACAGACGGCGCCCACGCCGGCCATTGCGTTTGAAGTTATCCGCCTGCGCGCCGATGGCGCCATCAACTTCACTGCCTCGCACAATCCGCCGGAATATAACGGCATCAAGTTTTCCACTCCAGACGGCGCTCCCGCTCTGCCCGAGGTGACGCGGCAGATTGAAGCCAGCGTGCCCGCCGATGGAGCGGAGCTGCCAAAGCCGGCGGCGCAAACTGCCGCGCTGGCGAAGGAATCCATTGACGTGCGCCCCGCGTACCTGGCTCGCCTGCGCGAAATCGTAGACCTGGAGGCCATCCGCAAGGCGAATTTGAAGGTCGTCTTTGATCCGCTGTGGGGCGCGGCACGCAGCTATCCTGACCGCCTGCTGCGCGAGGCGGGCGTGAGCGTGAGCACGGTGCACGATACGCGCGACGTGCTTTTTGGCGGCCATGCGCCCGAGCCTGACGATCACCTGCTCCAAGCTCTGCGGGAGAAGATGCGCGAAACCGGTGCTCACATCGGGATCTCCACCGATGGCGATGCCGACCGCTTCGGCATCCTCGACCAGGATGGCAGTTTCCTGCAGCCCAATTATGTGATCGCCCTGCTGTTCGATTATCTGGTCGAGAGCCGCGGCTGGAAAAATGGTGTGGCCAAATCCGTGGCCACCACGAACCTCATCACTGCGCTGGCTGAGCGCCTGCAGGTCCCCCTTTATGAAACGCCGGTGGGCTTCAAGTACATAGGCGAACTGATTAAGCAGGACAAAATTGCGATCGGTGGGGAGGAGAGCGCCGGACTTTCCATACGCCATCACGTCCCCGAGAAGGATGGCATTCTCGCCGGCCTCCTGTGCTGCGAAATGGTAGCGTGCCGCGGCAAGAACCTGCAGGAACAACTGGGCGAGCTGTTTGGCAAAGTTGGTTCCTATTACCCACGCCGGGAAAACTTCCGCTTGACGCCGCAGGTGAAACAGAAGTTCACTGAAAAGTTGCAGGCGGAGCCGCGCGAATTTTTCGGCAGCAGAGTCTCTCAGGTGGTGCGCACCGACGGCCTCAAGCTGCTGCTCGACGACGGCTCCTGGGTCTGCTACCGGCTGAGCGGCACCGAGCCGGTGGTTCGGGTCTATGCCGAAGCACGCAGCGCGGAGGGCCTGCAAAAGCTGATCGCCGCGGCGGAGAAATGGGTATTCGAGTAAGAGTCAACTGGGGAAATCCGGCCATTCGCAAAGCTGTTGCCATTTTGCGCCGCGTTTATGCGGCCCGCCGCAAGCTGGGCACCGCAACCGTCGGGGCGCTGGTGGTGTGGATGTTTGTGCATGTCATGTTTGGCCCCAACGGCATGGTAGTGTATCAGCAGAAGCGTACTGAATACCGCAAGTTACAGCAGGATATTCAAGCTTTGCAGCAACAAAATCAGCGCTACAGCGAGCAGGTCAAAGCGCTCAAATCTGACCCCAAAGCCATCGAAAAAGCGGCCCGGGAAGAACTGCGCTATGCCCGCCCCGGGGAGGTGGTTTACGTGGTGCCCTCCCCGAACGGCGAACACCCCGCGACGAAAACCGCCGAAAAATAGCGTAACCTTTTGCTTCCACTGAAACTCCGTAGTTCACCCTGTCCCGGAAGTGCCTCCCTGGAGTTGCACTGTCGGGCGGGACTGGGGTAAAAGGTAAGTCACTCGTTGCGGGGTTTGACAATCAGGATGCAGCCTTGCATTCAGCGCCGGCCTGCGGCGCCGCTCGCGGGCGGAAAAACGCACGTTTCGCAAACAGACAATGTGAGAGGAGAAACTGTTACATGAGGAAAGTAAGCCTGTTTTTGTTTCTGATGTTCTCGCTGCTGTTCTGCCTGGCTATCGTTTCCGCTGCCAAGGACAAAGCCGCCAAAGCTTCGACCGTCAAAGGTTGGGTGACCGACGCCAAGTGCAACGTGAAAAGCGCGAACGCCAATGGCGAAGCCTGCACCAAGAAGTGCCTGGCTGCCGGCGAGAAGATGGTGTTCGTAACCGATAAGGACCACAAAGTGCTGACGGTGGACAATCCGGATGTGCTGAAGGACCATGCCGGCCATCACGTGGCGGTGAAGGGCCAGGTGGATTCTTCCGCCGGCACTATCCACGTAGACAGCGCCAGCATGCTCTAAGTCACCCTGCAAAGCATCTCTTTCAGTCGTGGAGGCAGCCCCTTGGGGCTGCCTCTTTTGTTGCTCTTAGAGAGGGGCCGGGGCCCGATACTCAGGCCGGGGCTGGCTGGTATATCATGGAGCCATGAACCTCGGCATTCCAGAGATGATCTTCATTTTTGTGCTGGCCCTGATCATCTTTGGGCCCAAGAAAATGCCGGAGATAGGCCGCCAGATTGGTCGCGCGCTGGCCGAATTCAAGCGTGCCAGCAACGAATTCAAGGCGCAGATCGAGACGGAGATTCAGCAGATGGAAGTGGATACCCACGTGCCTTCCTACGTCCCCGAGCCTTCGGTCCCGCCCGAGCACACCATTGCTGCCAGTACGGCTGGGCCGGCTGGGGAGACTGCCGCTGTCGAGCTTCCCACGCCCGAACTGATCCCGCCGGCCAAGGGGCCCGATGCCTGATCCTGCAGTGCAGCCGTCCCGCTTCTCCCGCGGCAACGGCAAGGACGAGATGGCCAGCATGAGCTTCCTCGAGCACCTGGAGGAGCTGCGCCGCCGCATTATTTATTCCATAGCCGGGGTGGGCATCGCGTTTTTTGCCTGCTTCTACTACGCCGACCGCATCTTCGGGCTCATGCAGCGCCCCATCATGGAAGCGCTGCAGCGCAATCACATGCCGGAGAAGCTGGTCTACCTGAACCCCACCGAGCCCTTCAATATGTACTTGAAGATTGGGCTCCTGGCCGGTCTGTTTGTTGCCTCTCCCTTCGTGCTCTACCAGCTCTGGATGTTCATCTCGCCCGGCCTTTATCGCCATGAGAAGCGCTACGTGCTGCCTTTCATGGCTTCCACCATCTTTCTTTTCCTGGCCGGCGGATACTTCGGCTACAGGATCGTTTATCCGGCGGCGCTGGACTTCCTGATCAGCTACGGGCGGCAGTTCCAGCCCATGATCACTATTGGCGAGTACACCGATTTGTTCCTTACCATCATCATTGGGCTGGGGGTCGTCTTTGAGCTGCCCATCCTGGTTTTCTTCTTGTCGCTGATGGGCATTGTGAGCGCGGGCTTCATGTGGCGCAACCTGCGCTATTCCATCCTGATCATCTTCATCATCGCGGCCATCGTTACGCCTACCACCGACATTCTGAACATGTGCATCTTTGCCGCCCCCATGGTGGCGCTCTACCTGGTCAGCATCGGAGTAGCCTGGCTAGTGCATCCTAAGCGCAGGCGCGCACGGCGCGAGGCCGCGGCGGCCAAGTCATCGCAATAATCCATGCACACGAAGCAAGGAAGGCAGGGAACTGTGGCCAGGGTTGCACGAGCCTTCATCTTTTGCCTGATGGTTGCTGGCCTATGCGCCTGCACACAAAGCAAGCCGTCAGACACAAAGAGCTCCGACGGAGCTTCCGCCAGGCCTGCTGCCATGACAGAGACCACTCCCGCCAGCGAAGAGCTTCCGTCTGACACCACACCGCCGCCCCACATAGATGGCACAAAGGCCATGGATTATGCGAGGCAGGTGGTCAACTTCGGCCCGCGCTACCTCACCAGCCCCGGCCACAAGAAGACGGAAGATTTCCTGCGCGCGCGCCTGAAAGGCGACAACCTGGAAGAAGATGCTTTCACCACTTCCACCCCGGCGGGCAATCTTTCCATGGTGAACTTGATTGCCAAATTTCCCGGAACGCAGGACGGCATTGTCGTGCTCGCTGGCCACTATGACACGCTCTATGGAAGCAACGATTTCGTGGGTGCTAACGATGCCGCCTCCGATACCGGGCTGCTGCTGGCGATTGCCGACCACCTGCGCGCCCAGAAAAATCGCCCGGGCTACAGCATCTGGCTGGTGTGGCTGGATGGGGAGGAGGCAATCAAACTCTGGAGCGATACCGACAGTGTTTACGGCGCCAAGCATTTGGCCGAGAAATGGCAGAAGGACGGCACCGCCAAAAACGTCAAAGCTTTCCTGCTGGCGGATATGATCGGCGACAAGGACCTGGACATTGACCGCGACCAGAACTCCACTCCCTGGCTGGAGGATGTGGTCGGCCAGGCTGCCACACGCCTGGGCTACCAGTCGCATTTCTTTCAGCGCCTCAACGCTGTCGAGGACGACCACCTTCCCTTCGCCCGCATCGGGGTGCCTGTAGCCGACCTGATTGACTTTTCATATGGCTATAACAATGTTTTCTGGCACAGCCCGCAGGATACCCTGGACAAGCTGAGCCCGCAGAGCCTGCAGATCGTGGGCGACGTCATGCTGGAGACCGCACGCCTCGTCTCCGCGCGTAAATAGCGTCCGCTTCTTGCCGGCTGTTGCCTCGCAGTCGCTGGCCATCATCAGTTCAAGTTGAAATCGACGCCTCTCAACTGGAGTCGTGCTGAGGCGCTTCAGCGCCGAAGCATCTCGCGCGAGCTCGACACGTTATTCCCGCTGCACGCGAGATCCCTCGGGCCTCAAGGCCCTCGGGACGACTCCAGTCAGCTCACCAGAGAGAGCATGTCCGCCCCTCTGATACATTCTCCCTAGCGTGTCTCCCGCTGCCGAATACGCCCGCCGCTTGCAGGAGCGCGAAGTGAGCGCCGCGCAACTGGAGCGCCTGCATATCCGCATCGGCTACGTGCGGCTGCTGCTCGGCATTGCAATAGCTGTCATGGCATGGGTGGCCTTCGCCCGCCACACTTTCTCGGGCTGGTGGCTGGTTGCGCCCATTGCCGCCTTTGCCGTGGTAGCGGCCCGACACGCCAAAGTCCTGCAGGCGCGCATTCGCGCCCAGCGCGCCGCCGAACTCTACCGCCGCGGCATCGCCCGCATGGAAGACCGCTGGGCAAGCACCGGACCGACCGGCGAGCGTTTTCAGGACCTGCGCCACGTTTACGCCGCCGACCTCGACCTGTTCGGCAATGCCAGCCTCTTCCAGTTGCTTTCCACGGCGCGCACCCGCATGGGCGAAGAGACCTTAGCCGGCTGGCTGCTGGCGCCCGCTGCTCTTGAGGAGATTCGCGAGCGCCAGGCCGCGGTGGCCGACCTGCGCGACCGGTTGGATTTGCGCGAGGACGTGGGCGTGCTAAGTGAAGGCGTCGGCATTCATCCCGAGGCTCTGCTGCAGTGGGCGGAAGGTCCAGTGCAACTGAAGTGGGGCTGGGTGCGCGGACTGGCGCCCATTCTGGCCGCGCTGGCCATTGCCACGGCCGTCATCTGGGGCGTGTATGGGGCCATATTGCCGTTCTTCGCGGTGCTGGGCATCAACGTAGTCCTGGCCCGCCGCCTCAAGCAGCCCCTGGAGCAGACGCTTTTCGGCACGGAGCACGCCTTCGAGGACCTCGATTTGCTATCCGCCGTGCTGGCCCGCCTGGAGCGAGAAACATTCTCGGCGCCACGTTTGCAGAACCTTGGCCAGAAGCTGATTTCGCAGCAATTACCTCCTTCACGCGCCATCGGCAAGCTGCGCACCATCATTGATTTCATCTACTCGCGCGACAACATGTTTTTGCGGGTGCTTGACCTGGGCATCCTCTACACAGTGCAGGTCGGCTTCTGGGCGGAAGCCTGGCGGCGCCGTCATGGCGCGGCGGTGCGCCGCTGGCTGGAGGCAACCGGCCAGATGGAAGCGCTGATCTCGCTCGCCACCTACAGTTATGAGCATCCCGCCGACACATTTCCTGAGTTCGCAACCGGCGCTGCTGTTTTTGAGGCCGAAGAACTGGGCCATCCTCTGATTGCGGGGGATAAGTGCGTGCGCAACAGCGTGCGCTTAGGCAGAGAGGAGCGCGTGCTGCTGGTCAGCGGCTCCAACATGTCAGGCAAAAGCACGCTGCTCCGGGCGGTGGGCATCAACACGGTGCTGGCCATGGCTGGCGGAACCGTGCGCGCCAGCAGCCTGCGGCTGACTGCGCTGCAGCTTGGCGCCAGCATCCGCATCAACGATTCGCTGCAGGAGGGCAGCTCCCGCTTTTACGCGGAAATCACCCGGCTGCGCCATATCTTCGACTTGGCCGGAGGTGAGCCGCCGCTGCTGTTCCTGCTTGACGAACTTCTGCAGGGCACCAACTCCATGGACCGGCGCATCGGCGCGGAAGGCATTGTGCGCGCCTTGGTCGAGCGCGGGGCCATCGGCCTGGTCACGACTCATGACCTGGCGCTGGCCGAGATCAGCGGACCGCTCGATGGCCGAATCCGCAACGTGCACTTTCAGGACGAACTGGAGGACGGGCGCATCCGCTTTGACTACCGCTTGCGCCCGGGTGTGGTGGCCAAGAGCAACGGACTCGAGCTGATGCGCTCCATCGGCCTGGACGTATAGCGCTCCACCTCGAGCACAATTCGCGCCAGCTAGGCCGCTTCCTTCTTCTCCGGAATGCGGTTAGGCGTGACGAATACTTCGCCGCCGCGCACTTCCACAGGGTAAGTTTCGATATTGCTTCTCGCGGGGCCGGCCACCACGTGCCCGCTGCGAATGTCGAACTGCGAGCCATGCCAGGGGCACTGCACCGTGCAGCCCACCAGCGCGCCATCGGAAAGCGGGCCACCCTTGTGCGTGCAGTGGTCGCTGAAGGCGAACATGCCCTCCGGGCAGCGCCCGACTACGACTCTCAACCCTTTCACCTCGGCCAGCACCATCTGCCCATCGGCCAGTTCGCTCTGGTTGCAGACCGGCTGGTCCCAGCCCGCCAGCGCACGCTCCCGCCACTGGCCGGCGTTGGCGTAGCGGTGGTCAACACCGATCTGGTTACGGTAAACCAGCGTGCCGCCCAGCCAGCCGGAACACAGGATCAGAATCACGCCAACGGCAGAAAGCAATATGGAAAGACCGTCGGGCATGGCGCCGGGGCCGCCGCGGCGCGCAGCCACGATGATGAACAGGACCAGGGCGGCTACGTTCAGCAGGGCGTGGATGTAGCCGCGATTTTTCGCGCTGGAGCGCGAAGGCACCACGGCAAACAGGTCGGTGGCGCCGGCAATTGCCGCCAGTACGGCTCCGGCGCAGCCGCCGATTACCGCGTAGAAGCCAGCCGCAGCCAGGGAAGGATCGCCCTCCGCCAGGGCTGCTATGTCAAAAGCGAGGCTGCCAATCCACAGGCCGATGGGAAACGCCACCAGCATGGGGTGGATGGGATGGGAACGAAGCTGTGCGCGCGCACGCATAGAGACCCTCCTGGCCGGTTGCTCCGGCCGACTGCACCGTAACTAGGATGCGCACCGCCGGATTCCTGCTTACTTTGCCCTTTTCGGCATCGCTTTTTTCGTTTCTAATGCGCGGTGATGACCACACCAACCTTTCGGCCTTATGTAGCCTGTTTGCTTATGCTTCCGCTTATTGGCCTTGCACTGGGCAGTGTCGCCGGTGCCGCCACCAAGCCAGTGCCTGCAGTGGTTGATGCAGCAGTGCAGCGTGTTATTGCGGAGGCGCTCAAGCCTTCTGCCCTGGAAAGCAACCTGCAGCGCCTGACCGACGACATCGGCGGCCGGGTCCCTGGCACTCCCGCTATGGACGAAGCTATCGAGTGGGCGCAGGAGACGTTTCGCAGCGCGGGCGGCGAGAATGTGCATGCGGAAAAGTTCACCATTCCCCAGTCGTGGGCCGAAGGCGATACCCGCTTCGCAGTGGAGTCGCCGCTGGAGTTCAATTTGCATGCGGTTTCAGTTGCCTGGGCGCCGCCGCTGCGGCCGGTGCGTCATGTGCCGATCGTGGATGTTGGCAACGGCGCGCCGAACGACTTCGTGCGCGCGGGCAACATTGCCGGTTGCATTGTGCTGGTGCATGGGAAAGTTATCCGGACCTGGGAAGACCTGTTCGAGGAATACAACCGCGTGCCGCCGATTATTGGGCGCGCGCTGCGCGGACGGGCAGTGGCGATTGCCTGGATCGCCGAGCGCGACCGCGACCTGCTCTATCGCCATACAGACACGCAGACAGGTGAGTTGGAGGCGATCTCCCAGGTTATCGTCGCCCGAGAAGATGGCCTGCGCATCGCCCGCCTGCTGGCTTCCGGGCGCCAGGTGTATGCCGACCTCGAAATTTCCAACCAGGTAGGCGGGCCGCTGACCACCGCCAATGTGATTGCCGAAATTCGCGGCAGCGAGCATCCCGAGCAGTTCGTGGTTCTGGGAGCGCACCTGGATTCCTGGGAACTGGGTACGGGCGCGCTCGACAACGGCTGCAACGCGGCCATGGTGATTGACGCATTGCGCGCCATCCGCGCCTCCGGCGTGCAGCCCCGGCGCAGCATTCGCTTTGTGCTTTTCTCCGGCGAAGAGGAAGGTCTGTTGGGCTCGGAAGCCTACGCCCGCCAGCATCGCGACGAACTGGAGAACGCCCTGGCTGCAGTCATCTTCGACTCCGGCAGCGGCCACGTGAGCGGTTTTACGCTCAGCGGGCGCACGGAATTGGCCGCTGCGGTGCGAGACGTGATCGCGCCGCTCAGCTCTATGGGCGTCACCGATGTGACCCAGGATGCCGATATGGGCACCGACAACTTCGATTTTCTGCTGGAGGGCGTACCCACGCTGGTGGCCAACCAGGACGCCGCTAACTACATGCAGAACTACCACGCCATGTCTGACACTTACGACAAGGTGGATCTGGCCAATCTGCGCAAGGAAGTGGCGGAAGCTGCGGTCGTGGTGATGGGCATCGCCAATGCCCCGCAGCGCTTCGGCACGCGCCAGAATCGGGCCCAGGTCGGACAACTTCTGCACGAAACCCATTTGGACGATACGATGAAGCTGGTGGGCGTGTGGCCGGCATGGGAAAGCGGCCAGCGCGGCCGCGCTCGCTGACCGGCTGGACCAGCGGCTGCAACGAGGACAAGCTTGCACCAATTGCTCTTCTGGATCGTCTTTAACGTCTTTGTGCTGGTGATGCTGGCCCTCGATCTTGGGGTCTTCCACCGGCGCGCCCACACCATCAAGTTCCGCGAAGCCATGGGCTGGAGCATCATGTGGATCAGCCTGGCCGCCGGTTTCGCGGTGCTGGTTTATTTCTGGCGGGGGCGCACTCCCGCACTGGAGTTCACCACCGGCTACCTGATTGAACTCTCCCTCAGCGTGGATAATCTGTTCGTGTTCCTGCTGATTTTTCGTTATTTCCGCGTTTCCCCGTGGCAGCAGCACAAGGTGCTTTTCTGGGGCATTCTGGGAGCGCTCATCATGCGCGGCATTTTCATTGTGGTGGGCGTGGGCTTGATGCGCCGCTTCGAATGGATCGTCTACGTGTTTGGCGCTTTCCTGGTCTACACTGGCGCCAAGCTTTTCCGCAGTAAGGAGATGGAGGTCCATCCTTCGGAAAATCCTGTGGTGCGCCTTTTCCGGCGCTGGATGCCGGTGACCCCCGACTTCGTGGGCAGCAAGTTTCTGGTGCGCGAGAACGGTCTTTACGCCACCCCTCTGCTCATCGTGCTGCTGGTGGTGGAAACTACCGACATTCTATTCGCTGCCGATTCCATTCCCGCCATTCTTGCCATCACCATTGACACTTTTATCGTCTACACCTCCAACGTTTTCGCCATTCTCGGCCTGCGCTCCATGTACTTTGCCCTGGCCGGAATGATGGAAGCGTTTCATTACCTGCACTATGGCCTGGCGCTCATCCTGATGTTCATTGGCGCGAAGATGCTGGTCTCCCACTATTACCGCATTCCCACCGAAGCCGCTCTGGCCGTAGTGGGCGCAGTGCTGGCGGTCTCCGTTCTGGCTTCGGTTCTTCATCCCCAGAAACACAAGTGACAACCACCGAATGAAAACCGCGGAGGACGTAAAGGACGCCAAGATATCTTTGAATTCTTTTGCCACATTACGGCTGTGGGTGTAAGCAGGACTGAAGCACCAAAGAAGCAGCTCTATAGACCGGTTTCCTCTGCCTCCTCTGCGGTTTTCATTTGGGTTAAAACAAAAAATAAGACCCAGCACTTTGCCGGAGTACTGGGTCGTCAAGCTATGAATCGGTTATTGTTTGGGAGCCGCTCCCGACTTATTGCTGCAGGTAGTGGACACCCGGTAAATGTTCTTGACCGTTATGCTGGGCTGTCCAGCCGCGGAACTGCCCGACGCGCTCGAGCCGCCGTTGGAGGTGGTTCCTTCCACGCGAACCTCCTCCCCGACGTGCGGCTTCAGGGCGTTTCCATCGGCACCCTGGGGAAGCTGGAGCATGTAGCTGGTGCCACTCTTGTCGGTGACGGTGTAGTTGTTGCCCGAACTGCCGAGGCACCCTTGCACCATATTCTGGCCGGCAGCAGACTGCGCCCCCTGGCCGCTGCTTGGGGGACTCTGCGAGTTGGGGGCCTGGCTCGCAGTTCCCGGGCTCGTGCTCGGAGAACTCTGCGAACTGGGAGCCTGCTGCGCGAATATCCACGCCGAAAGGACCAGCAGGACCGTGGTTAACAACAATGTCTTACGCATTCAGAGAAACCTCCATGGAGATTCGAACATGGCGCGTAGAGCACTTAGAGGTCTACTGCCAGCCGGGGTTTGCCCCAGGTGTGGGGAAATCTTCTCTGCCTGGTGTCTGCTGGCAGGCGTTTCGTAAACGGCCCACCGTAGCCCGCGATGTGCAAGCAATTCCGTGACATGGCGCCGCTTACGCTATCATTGGTACGTGGCAAAAGTATCTGTTTCCATCCCGCCGCAACCTTACGACGTGATCATTGAAGCCGGCCTGCTGAACCGAGCCGGCACGATCCTGCGCGACATTCTGTCGCCCAATGCGCGCTGTTTCGTAATCACTGTGCCCACCGTGCGCAAGGCATGGGCAGAGCCGCTTATGAAGTCGCTGTCCGACTCCGGCCTGCAGGCGCAAGTGGTGGAGATGCCGGAAGGCGAGTCGCACAAGACCTTCTCCACCATGGAGCGCCTGGCGCGCAAGCTGGTGAGCCTGGGCGCTGACCGGCAATCGGTCATCCTGGCCTTCGGCGGGGGTGTAGTGGGCGACCTGGCCGGCTTTCTCGCCTCCATTTACATGCGGGGCATTGACTACGTGCAGATTCCCACCACGCTGCTGGCGCAGGTGGATGCCTCGGTCGGCGGCAAAACCGGCGTCAACCTGCGCGACGGCAAGAACCTGATCGGCCGTTTTCACCAGCCGCGCGCCGTGCTCACCGACCCCGGCGTGCTCAGCACTCTACCGGAGCGCGAGTTCCGTTCCGGCCTGTATGAAGCGTTGAAGTGCGGCGTGATCAGCAATGCGGAAATTTTCACCCGCCTGGAAGAAGGCCGCGATCCCATTCTGCAGCGCGATATTCCCGCGCTGGAGTGGCTGATTACCGAAACCGTGAGAGTCAAAGC
>DASSQB010000520.1:0-4452 GCA_035702725.1 Terriglobales bacterium
GCCTGCACCGTCGGTGAGCTCGCATCGTAGGTGAACCGGCCCAGTCCCTTGAGCGCGACCAGCGTTGCACGATGCAGAACCGAGACAGCACAGCCGGGAAAGGCGCGCTGCTCGATCGCTTGTTGCAAAACCGTGAACGCCTGGGCAAACCTTGCGTCCTGCCCCGCGTAGTCAGCCTGAGGCAGCAGGGGAGAGTTTTGGGCAGAAGTAGGCAAGATTTTGGCGAATGACTTAGCACGCTTATAGCAAAGTGCAGTGGAGGAAGCAAAAAGAGCTCAGTAATTTTCGGCAATCCCCGCAAGAAGGAACCCTCGGCTGATCCGGCTCAGGTGGACCGGAAACCCGGCCATGCCCCCGCCAAATGACGGGTACCGCGGATTTGAAATCAGCCGAGCGCTTCTTTGCCGATATCCTTGATCTCACGGTCATCCACGAGGGTAAAGGTATAGTCCAGTTTGAGATGGCCTCGGGACAGTTGTTCGAAGTGTTCAGTTCGGAGAGCCGCTACTACCAGCTGCATGCTTGCCCGGTTCTGGGCTTCCAGGTGGAAAATGTGCGAGAAGCCAGGAAAAAGTTGGACGCGAGGTGTTGAGTTCGTTACAGAAGTTCAAGGCGATGAATCAGAAGCTTGGACTTACTTACGAGGCCCCGATGGTTACCTGTATGAGCTGTGGCAGACGGCACGCCCGTTAAAAGAAAATTAGCGGGTGCCCCACATTTGCCTGCCGGCAAATAGCTTCTGTCATTCGTAAATTTTGTGCAGGCAAATGTGGGGATTCTGCCGCCGCCCTCTGAGTTCTGCGCGCTAAATATACCCCACATTTGGCCGCCATAGGTTGGCAAACTGAAACAGGGGCAATTCTGCGCGGCCAAATGTGGGGCACCCTGATCGTCCCTTCGCCGCTGTCCGGCTGGTTACTTGAGAACTGGCCTGCGGTTGTGTAAAGTCGCGAGTACCCCATTTCCACATTCGAACCGCTGTGAAACTGAACCAAAGGCTATCCCGCGGCTATCTCGTTGTCGCCCTCAGCTTTGCCGCATTGGTCCCCTTTTCATCCGCAAAAACCAGCACAAAGGCCAGCGTGTCGCTGCCCCAGGTGGACGCCATTGTGCGCGATGCGATTGCCCAGCACCAGGTGCCGGGAGCGGTGGTGCTCGTCGGTCACAATGGGCATGTGATCTACCGCAAGGCGCTTGGCATGCGATCGCTGGAGCCGCGGCGCGAGGTGATGACGGTGGACACCATTTTCGACCTGGCCTCGCTGACCAAGGTGATTGCCACCACGCCTTGCGTGATGCAGTTGATGGAAGAAGGCAAGGTCCGGCTTAATGATCCCGTGGTGCGCTACCTGCCCGAGTTCGGGGCCAACGGCAAGCAGGACATCACGGTGCGGCAGTTGCTGGTCCATTATTCCGGATTGGCGCCGGACCTGGACCTGAGCCAGCCCTGGCAGAGCAAAGAAACCGCCTACCAGATGGCGTTTCAGCAGAAGCCAGCCAACCCGCCGGGGGCACGTTTCGTTTACAGCGACATCAATTTCATCATGCTGGGCGCACTGGTGGAGCGCGTCAGCGGCATGTCGTTGAACGACTACGCCGAGCAGCACATCTTCAAGCCTTTGAAGATGACGCACACGCAGTTCCTACCGCCGCATTCCTGGATACGCAAAATCGCTCCCACGCAATACGACGAACACAATGTGATGCTGCGCGGCGTGGTGCACGATCCTACGGCGCGGCGCATGGGCGGGGTGGCGGGGCATGCGGGTCTGTTCTCCACCGCCGACGACCTGAGCAAGTTCTGCCAGGCGATGCTCGATGGCAAGCTGCTTTCGCCGCTCACCATCGAAAAAATGAGCACGCCGCAGCAACCGCCCAACGCCACCGATGTGCGCGGCCTGGGCTGGGACATTGACACGCCCTTCTCCACGAATCGCGGCGAACTGCTGCCCGTGGGCTCGTTCGGGCACACCGGGTTTACGGGAACCTCGGTGTGGATTGACCCCACCACCGAGACCTACATCATCATTCTGGCCAACGGCGTGCACCCGCGAGGGATGGGCACGGCGGTTCCGCTGCGCACCAAGGTGGCGACAGCGGTGGCGGCGTCGCTGCACCTGACCGTTTCGGAAAAGGAGCAGATGCGGCTGGCACGCCTGACCGGCTACAACGAAGCCGATGCGGCCGCGCGCAACGTGCAGAGCCGCGAAGGCGAGGCCAAAAGCGGCATTGACGTGCTCGAGGCCGGCAACTTCGCCCTGGACCTGTTCCAGAGCAAAGGCACGCAGAAGCGCATCGGACTGCTCACGAATCAGACGGGCGTGGACGCCCAGGGCCAGCGCACGATTGACGTTCTGGCTAAGGCGCCGGGAGCTTCGCTGGTGGCGATTTTCAGTCCCGAGCACGGCGTGACCGGGGCGCTCGATACCACCGAGGTCGGTAACACAGTGGATGCCGCCACCAAGATTCCCGTGTACAGCGTCTACGGAGCCAGCGACGCTCAACGCCGGCCTTCGCTCGATGTGCTCAAGACGCTGGATGCTGTATTTATTGACCTGCAGAACGCGGGCGCGCGCTTCTACACCTATGAAACCAGCATGGGCTACTTCCTGGAAGCGGCAGCCAAGGCAGGAATCGAGGTGGTGGTGCTGGACCGGCCCAATCCCATCACCGGGTCCATCGTGCAGGGGCCGGTTTCCGACCCGGGTACGGCCAGCTTCGTGAACTATTTTCAGGAGCCGGTGCGCCACGGCATGACCATGGGCGAGCTGGCGCAGATGTTCAATTCCGAGCTTCACATCAATGCCAAGCTGACGGTGGTGCCTATGCAGGGCTGGCAGCGGGGCGACTGGTACGACTCCACTTCGCTGGCCTGGATCAATCCTTCGCCCAACCTGCGCAGCCTGACCGAGGCGACTCTTTATCCGGGAGTGGGCCTGGTGGAAGGCACAAATATTTCCGTGGGGCGCGGTACCGACGCGCCGTTCGAGTTGCTGGGCGCGCCCTGGATCAAAGCGCGCGAGCTGGCCGACTATCTCAATGCCCGGGAAATTCAGGGTGTGCGCTTTGTGCCGGTGGATTTCACGCCCGATTCCAGCATTTACGCCCGCCAGCTATGCCATGGCGTTAACCTGGTGCTGCTCGACCGCAGCGTGCTGGATGGGCCGGAAATGGGCGTCGAACTGGCCTCGGCGCTGCACAAGCTTTATGGCGCGGCCTATGATATGCATCGCCTGCCGGAGCTGCTCAACAATAAGGCGGCCTTTGACGCCATTGTGGCCGGCGAAGATCCGCGGCGTATCGCGCAGGATTGGCAGGAAGAGCTCAGGAAATTTCAGGACATGCGGCAAAAATACCTGATCTACAAATAGGAGGCAGGGTGAGCGAAAGCAGCAAGCCGTCACAATCTGATCCGGCGCAGCGCTGCGCCGGGCCCAACTGTGGCGTCATCAGGCGCCCGGGCGAGCAGTGGTGGCTGATGTGGCTTACCTATCGCGACGCCAAGTATCCCGTGCTCTCCCTGTGTCCCTGGGAGGACCATGTGGCCGTGCAGGAAGGCGCGCTGCCGGTGTGCGGCGAGCTGTGCGCGCAGAAACTGCAATCGCAATTCATGGGCAACGTGCTGCGCGAGCGCCGGCCGGCGCGCGGCAGCCACATTGCGTAGGGCACGAGTGAGAGATAAGTGTGTAGGCACGGGGCTTAGCCCCGCCCCCACACGGCTGGAGAATAGATGAAACAACTCGTGGTTATCCTGCTGCTCGGCTCCTGCACCTGGGGGGCTGATCTGCAGAAGCAGCTCAAGAAGATGGCGACGCACTTTCACGGCAAAGCCACTTTGTACGCCATCAACATGAAAACTGGCGACACGGTGGAGCTGAATGCTGATGAGCCGGTGCAGACTGCCTCCGTCATCAAGCTGCCCATCATGGTGGAGGTCTTCGCCGAAGTGGCAGCAGGGAAGCGTAGCCTGGAAAATAAGCTGGTCCTGACCAAGGACAACCAGGTGCCGGGCTCGGGCATTCTGGCGCAGCTGCAGCCCGGCCTGGAGTTGTCCCTTTATGACGCGGTAGTGGTCATGATGGACCTGAGCGACAACACCGCTACCAACATGGTGATTGACCACATCGGCATTCCCGCGGTGAACGCGCGCATCAAGGCCATGGGGCTGAAGGATACGTACCTGTACAAGAAGGTATTCAAGCCGGCCGAAGGCCCCATGCCGCCCGATCAGGCCAAGTTTGGCTTGGGCAAGACCACGGCACGGGAGATGGCGGAGGTGATGGAGAGCGTTGAAGGCTGCGCTGCCGGAGCCAAACCGCCTTCGCATGCGCCTGCCAACTGGAACGGCGTGAACGATCCCGGGCTGTGCCGGCAGATGATTGAGATCATGCGCAATCAGCAACAGAACCGGAACATGATTCCGCACTATCTGGAAACGATTGACACGTCGGA
>DASSQB010000521.1:0-16798 GCA_035702725.1 Terriglobales bacterium
GTCGGGGCCGGGAATGTGGGAGCGAAATATGCCGTTATGGCGCTCCATGGGAATACGCACGCCGCCTTCCTCGAATTTCTCGCCGTCCGAGCCGGTGGTGCAGAAGCAGAAGGTGCCCTGGCTACCCTTCAAATCCGGAACACACATGCCGGAGAGCAGCACACCGGAAAATTTCTCCGGCGGGAAGGTGACCGGCACGCGCAGGATGGAGCAGAAGACGCCGGCTTCGCTCAGCCAGTGCCAGAAGGGCTTGGAGCGGCGCAGCAGCTTGATTTGCGGTTTGCCCAGGGGAATTGAGTATTTTCCCAGGCGCAGACGGCGCTTGGGGCCGTTGATCTGGGCGGACGAAAGGAAGGGCAGATAAGTGCTGCCGTCGCGGGCCAGGAAATCGTAGATGTTGTGCTTGCCGGGATTCGTGCCCGTCTGGAAGGTGGACCACGCTACCGGCGAAATGGGCGGGAAAGTAGTTTGCAGGCGCTGGAAGGTGCCGGTATCGCGCAGACGAGCAAGGTGGGGCAGCTTGCCGTCCGCCATGTAGCGTTCGGCCAGCCTGGGGTCCATGCCGTCGAAGCCGAGAATGACCACACGCCTGGCGCCGGCTTTGCCGTAGGCCTTGCGATGCCGGAGAAAACGGAAGAGCTGGCGCAGCGGCCAGGTGACGAAGGCGTAGAGCGAGTAGAAGAAAGCGACAAACAGGGTCCAGAAGGAAGAGAGGACCGCAAAGCCGGCGCCAGGACCGACGTAGGCGTGGGCGGGGTGGGGAATGAGCAGGAGCAGAGGGAGGAGCCAAAGGAGCAAAGTCAAGGGCCGTGGGCGGGGACGCCGGCGCCACAAAGAAGTCTCCATTTCCGGGAATAAGCAGGTCCCTTCGGCAGGCTCAGGGCAAGCTCTTCGCTGCGCTTCTTCGCTGCGCTCGGTCGCGCGGCGCTCAGGATGACAATCGAGAGAATGATTGCTTTGGGGAGCGGGGCTCATATTTCGATTCCCAGAATAAATTTGAAGAGCAGGGCGGCGGCGAGCGAGACCACGAAAAACACGACCAGCCAGTTTGTCGCCCAGGGGCCAAGGTCAATGTCGCGCGTGGGGTAGTTTACGGCCAGCAGGCGCACCGGCGCGTTGGTGGGCAGGGCCGGCTCGGCGCAATCTAACAGGCGCTGCCAGAAGTGGCCCCGCAGACGGCACTCCGACAGGTGCGTGAGATCGTTCGATACCACCACCTGTTTGCCTAGTTCCTGGCCCTCAGCCAGGACATTCACGGTGTAATTGCCCTCGGCGGAAGCGACCAGGCGCCAATCCACTTCGTTGTCATCCGCTATGTGTACCGCGGGAGCGGATTCGGTCAACCCTGCGGGCAGGCGAAGGGAGACGTTATCCAGGGCGGTAGGCTTGTCCAGGCGCGCCTTGAGCAGAATGGGCTGGTTCGTTTGAAAGGGGAGCGAGCCCAGGTAGCGATCGCCGTAAATGAGCAGAGCGACCATGGGCAGGATGATGACGGCCAGTGGTTTGAAGGAAACCCGCAGGTAGCGGCCGGTGCCGGTAAGGATGCGGCCGTAGGCGCGAAGCACGACTTGGGGCTGGTCCTGAAAGAGACGCACGGCGAGCAGTTGGGCGCGCAGTTGGTCTTTGGCGCGGCGCACTGCGTTTTGGTCGGAAAGATAGCCGAAGAGGACGATCATCACCAGTCCCGTGATGATGGAAAGAACTAGAAGGACCATCAGGGTGTGTTGGGAAGAAATGGTGGGCATCAAAACCAGGGCCGATATTTGAGTGCCGGAGGCCATGCAATCGGGTGACTCATCGAGCTCATCTGTAAACGTCGTTATCCAGTGCTGCACCCAGTTCACTCAGGAGGGATATTGTTTCCGCCGACAAAAACAGTCCACGAGGGTCCTCATTCGGCTCATACTTTGTAATCAACTCAAGGTACGCGTCGGTATCGCCATTGCAGTGTGCTCGGATGGCCGAGAAAAACGGCCTGTACCTTAGCAAAAGTGCTTTTAGCCCCTCGTCCGAGTCCTCTGAGTTAACCAGAACACGTTTTGTTTCGTAGTTCCACAATCGAGCCTTAGTCTCCTTCACGGTCGCGTCAGGTAGATTGACGTCGTTCTGCAGTGCGCGAATCTTCGCTTCACTGCCGAGAATGCGAATATATGCCTCCATCTTCATATCATTCGCTCTCTATTTCTGCACCATTTTGGTTCCCGGGCTACTCGATATAGCCCAGGCCGCGCAGGCGCTTCTTGATCTCCTCTTCCGAGGCGGAACTGCTCTCGGCGCCGAGGATCGCGGTTGTCTCCTTCTCCAGTGCGTGAATAATGAATTCGTCCACCGAAGCGTAGCCCGCCATCTCAGAGCACTTCTTCAACTTCTCCAGCAAATCGTCTTCAATCTTCAGCTTGTAGCCAAACATGGCGGCTCTCCTTCAATGGCCTAGCGACGCGGTTTGGGACTGGGGCGCGGCTGGAGGCTGGAACACCGAATGACCCATCATACCGTGAGCGGGCGCGATTCCAAACTCGGCCAGAATGGTTGGAGCAATATCGGTGAGGGCGGGCGACTGGGCGTCAATTTTGCGATTGCTCAGCAGCACGCCCGGCACCAGGGTGTAGTCCATGCAGTGGTCGCCGCTCCAGGCATTGGTGTTGTCTTCGAAAAGCTGGCGGGGAAAGGCGCCCAAAATGGTTTTCCAGCCGGCGCGGTAGCCGCGGTTATAGCCCACGATGATGTCGGGCGCGTCCTGAGTGTAGGGGCCGTGATAGGCCTCTGAAGTGCGGCTCATGCGGGTGATGGCGGGCAGGCCGGTGGAGGGATCGCGTACCGCCAGCAGCTTGGAGCTGATCTCATCGAGCAGGGTATTGGCCTCGCTGCCCGGCTGCACGATGCCATCCTTCTCCCGCCCTTTCAAATTCAGATACAAGCCGTTCAGTCCCAGACCATAAGCTCGAGTGCGGCTCCAGTCCACATTGGCGAAGTACTGGCCCTGTTCCTGGTCGGTTCCGGGCTTTAGCGCGAGGTAGCCGTTCTCGAGCAGCCACGTGTTCAGGTTGAACGAGCGGTAGAAGGGCGCGAATCCGTGGTCTGAAAGAACCAGCAGAGTGGTGTTGGCGTCGAGCGTGGGCAAAACCTTGGCCAGCACGCCGTCAATCTGCTCATAGAAGCTCTCCAGAGCATTGCCGTATTGCGCCGCGAGTGCGGGGTCGTAGGCGGGATGGTGCGAATCCATCAGCCGCCACATCATGTGTCCGTTCAGGTCCAGGCTGGAAAAATAAAAGAAGAAGACGCCACGATGAAACTTAGGGAACTCCGCGTCGAAAATGCGGCGCTGCTCGGCGGCCACTTCGCGCGCCTGTTGCAGGTATTCGCCGTCGTCGAGCACGCCGTCGGAAAGCGCCTTGGTGTCTTCGGCGATTCCCTGGGTGTAGAAGTCGCCTACCTCGCGCCACAAATCGCGGGAAAGGCTGGCGGGGGTGGAAAGGGGCAGCGCGGGATCAGCCGGGTCAATGTTGACAGGGGAAACGTACAGCTGGAAACGCGGGTGTACCTGCTTCAGGAAAAGGCGGCAGATGCCGCTTACACTTTCGAGGCCGGGGATGAGGGAGAAGTCCACCTGCACCCAGTCGCTCCATTCGCCTTCGCGCAATACAAATTCCCGGTCCTGAATAGCAATCTTGGCCACAGGTGAAACCGGATCAACCGAAACAGTGAATGGGATTAGCGCCGGCGGCCAGCCCTTGCGAAAGCTGTTCTTCGGGCCTTCCAGGTTAGCGGTGACGCGCCAGTTCTGCACCATCACGGGGATGATTTCGCCGCCCTCCACTTCGCCCGCTTGTACCGTGGGGTCGTCGGTATAAAAACTGAAGGTGCCGTAGCCGCCGCGCAGGTCGGGCGTGCCCATGCCGGCCAGGGTGCGAGCCTTGGAGGCGCTGGGCGGAAAGTTAGCGGGCATATGGAAGATGCTGGTTGGAATGCCGTGGCCTTCCAGAATGTTCCAGAAAGGCTGGCCATGACGCAGGAGTTCGGCGGTGCCGCTGCCCAAGGGGACGACCCAGGAGCCCAGGGTCAGATTGTGCTTAGGCGGTTCGACCCGGGAGGTCGAGAGATACGGCTGCATGGTGGCAGGATCACGGTGGATGAAATCGAAGATGCCATGGCCGCCGGGATCGAGGCCGGTAGTCAGATTGGACCAGGCTACCGGGCTTTGCGGTGGGGTGCTGGTAGTCAGCCAGCGAAACGAGCCCTGCCGCGTCAGGCGGGCAAAGTTGGGCATTTTACCTTCCGCCATGAACCGCTCCAGGAGCTGGGGGTCCATGCCGTCAACACCCAGGATGATGAGTTTATGGTCGCCACGATAGCGGTTGCGAGCGGGCAGTTGCGAATAGAGCAGGCCCGCGGCGATGCAGATGACGAGCGCGACCAGGAACCACTTCGTCCTGATCATGGGTGGGCTCCGCTTTCAGGAAAGGGTCGGCGGCGATAGGCGAACTGATAGAGGGGCCACAACACGCGTGCTGTTGATTTGGGACGTTGGGAAATCGAGATGCTTAGCTTTTAGTGCAAAAAGGCACGCAAAGTCAAGGCGGTGCAGCAGCATCAGAGGGATGCTGCCCTCGCACTCCGTCTCGTTTCTGTCAGCCGCCTAGGCTGTCGTTGCTGTAGTACTGCTCCAGGGCGTCAAGTTCACGGCTCATGTCATCGGCGCGCCACTGCAGCAGATTGCGGAGAGAGAGAATGCCCAACAGCCGTCCGCCCTCGTCCACGATGGGCAGGTGGCGGAAGTGACGCTCCAGCATCAGAGAGAGCGCCTCGCCGGCAGTTATGTTGGCCCTGGCGGTTTCCACTCCGGTGGTCATCAGGTCGAGGATGGGAGTGGCCGCAGGGTCGCGGCGACTCAGGGCCAGCTTAACCAGCACGTCACGCTCCGTGAAGATACCGAGAATGTGGCGGTCGTCATCCAGCACGGCAACCCCGCCCACGGCGCAGGACAACATAACCCGGATGGCCTCCGCTACCGATGCGCCTACACGAACCGCCGCCGTTTGCCGATCGCAAAGTTCAAGGATGTTCACATCGCACCTCCCGGGCGCCCGCTGCTGCAAGAGGCCGGTATTTTGCTGCAGGCGGAACTCGGCGTCAAAATGATTGTTCTTATCGCGCCGATAACGTTGGTTTATCACGGCAGGGCAAACCAGCGATTCTGATTAACATTGCTTATCAGCATGATAACCAGCTATGAGTTGACCGCAGGCCCAACCGACCCGCAGAATGGAGCAATCCGCTCAAGCATCATTTGCCACGGGCGGCGGAGATTCCGCTGCGACATGAGCATTTGCCTTGAGCGAGGCATAGGGCTGATCCAGGGAAAGGAAAGAATGGCAACCACTACCGAGAGCATCAGCGCAGAGAAATTCTCACAATTGCAGCCACCAAAACGTTACCTGTTTGGTCCCGGGCCAACCCAGGTGCATCCGCGTGTGTACGAAGCCATCGCCAAGCCGATTGTGAGTCACGTTGACCCCTATTTCTTCACTGTCATGGAAGATGTGCAGCGGCTGCTGAAGATGGTCCTTGGCGCCGGGCAGGGCATCACGCTGGCGGTTTCCGGTACGGGCAGCGGCGGCATGGAGGCGGCAGTTTCCAACTTCGTCGAACCGGGCATGAAGTGCGCCGTTTTTGCCAATGGATTCTTCTGCGACCGCATTGCGGAAATGGCGAAGCGGCATGGCGCCAACGTAGCGCGGTTGGAGAAGCCCTGGGGTGGCACCTTCACGGACGAAGAGGCGCGGGAGTTCATCCGCCGGGAGAAGCCGCAGGTAGTCGCCTACGTGCACGCGGAAACTTCCACGGGCGCCCTGCAGCCGGGCAAAGCCATCTGCGCGGCGGCACATGAAGCGGGAGCGCTGGTAATCGCCGACTGTGTGACCTCGCTTGGCGGCCTACCGGTGGAGGTGGACAAGATTGGAATTGACGTTGCTTATAGCTGCACGCAGAAGGGGTTGAGCTGCCCGCCGGGACTGGCGCCTATGGCGCTTTCCAAGCGGGCCATGGAGTGGCTAAACCGACGCTCCACCCCAGTGCCCAACTGGTACTTCGATTTGAAACTGATTTACGACTACTCCACCGTTTCCCACCGCTACCACCACACCGCGCCCATCTCTATGTTCTATGGCTTGCGCGAGGCATTGGTGCTCGTGGCCGAAGAAGGTGTGGAGAACCGTTGGGAGCGTCACCGGCGCTGCCACGAGATATTCGTGAAGGGTATTGAGGGGATGGGCCTGCGCTTGCACGTGCCCGAGGGACGACGAATTCCCACTCTCAACACGGTGTGCGTGCCTGCTGGGGTGGACGATGCCAAAGTTCGCAAACGGCTGCTGGATGGGCCTGGCATCGAGATCCAGGGCGGCTTCGGGCAACTCGCGGGCAAAGTGTTCCGCATTGGCATCATGGGCCCGCTGGCCACGGAAGAAAACGTGCAGTTCCTTCTGCGCGAATTTGAGCGGGCCTTGGCGGCGGAAGGGTACAAGGCCTAGGACGGCCTCAACCAGGTCGTAGCGCCGGCGTCAAGCCGGCTGCCGGGGAGGCGTCCCACCTCCGCGGGCTGACATCGGCACGTCTGCTGGCAACTCAATTACACTCTCATCGTGACGACACGAACCCTAATCACACAACTTGCCGCCCTGCTGCTGGTTGCCACGAGTCTGTTCGCGGCGGAAAAGCCTAACGTAATTCTTGTTACGCTGGATTCGGCGCGGGCCGACCGCATGGGGTTTCTGGGCGCCAAGGCCCGGCTGACGCCTAACTTGGACGCGCTGGCTAAGCAAAGCCTCGTCTTCGAGCACGCCTACGCGCAGGCGCCGCGCACGCTGGCCTCCCACGCGGCGCTGCTCACCGGAACTTATCCTCCTTACAATCACGTGAGTGAATTCGGCGCTGGACTGGCAGCGGCTCTGCCCTATCTTCCTGACCTGCTGCACGCCGCCGGATATCGAACGGCGGCATTTGTAGGCACGCTGGCGCTTGACCCGCGCGATGGCTTCGCGCCCGGATTCGACCGCGGATTCGATACTTACGACGCAGGATTCCGCCTCCCGCAGGCCGGGGAAAGTCGCTACGCCACGGTTGAACGGCGTGGCTCGGAAGTAGTAGGGCGCGCCGTGACTTGGCTGCAGCGTCCCGGCAAAGGGCCGTTCTTTCTCTGGCTGGAGCTGAACGATGCCCATGCGCCCTACCAGCCGCCGCCAGGCTATGCGCGTGCGGGCTCGCCTTACAACGGTGAGATCAAGTACGAGGACGCTCAGGTGGGCAAGCTGTTGGCGGCGCTGCGTGCACGCAATCTGTATGACCGGGCCTTGATTGTGGTGGCGGGCGACCATGGCGAGTCGCTGGCAGGGCACGGCGAGGAAACGCACGGCGTCTTTCTATATGACGAGACCATCCGCGTGCCCCTGCTGGTGAAGTTGCCGCAGAACCGGGCGGCGCACGCGCAGCCGCATGTGCGGCTGGTTGATGTAGCACCCACAGTGCTGGAAGTGGCGGGTCTGCCAGTGCCGCCGCAAATGCAGGGCCAGTCGTTGCTGCGGGCGATGCGGCAGGCGGGCATGGGCGAGGCGGCCTATGCGCGCTCCGACTATTCCCGGGATGCGTTCGGCTGGAGCCGGCTGGAGTCGTGGCGGGCGGGCAAATATTTCTACATTCGTGCTCCCAAGCCGGAGCTTTACGATGTGGAGTCCGACCCGGCGTGCGCGCACAACTTAGCCGGTACTTCGCAGGCCACCGCTGGCACCATGGCAACACAACTGCTTGCCTTCGATAGCCGCATGTCGGGGAAGGCGAGCGGTAGCGCGCAGCTGAGCTCCAGCGAGCTGCAGAAGCTGGCGTCACTGGGTTACGTGGGATTGCAGAAATCGGTTTCGCCCAATGAGACCGCGGTTACTGGCACCGATCCCAAGGATGAGATCGCCCTGGCTAACAAAGTAGAAGAAGCCGTGCAGGAAATCGAGGGCGGCAGGCCGCAGAGAGCCGGCGCGGCTTTGCAGGCCGTGGTTAAGAGTCATCCGGGAATGTTTTTGGCGCAATTTGCGGCGGGAATGGCAGCGGTGCAGCAGCACCAATTTGCGGTGGCCGTTCCCTTCTTGCGGAAGGCCATCGAGTTGCAGCCACAGGCGGCTTGGGCCTACTTCGAAATGGGCGAGGCGCTAGCGCACACCGGCGATTGGAAAGGTGCGACCACTCACCTGGAAATCGCCGTGGCGCGGCTGCCTGAGATGGCGCAGGCGCATGCCACCCTGGCCGAGGCCTACCAGCATCTGGGACGCGCGGCGGATGCAAAGCGGGAGCAGGAACGGGCGGAGGAATTGCACGCTATCCAGCAGACCCATAGCGCTCCCAATATGCCTCGGAAATAGCTCACCGACGCGCAATCGCAGCCAGGAAACTGAACCGAAAACATAGCAACTGGACTACTGCCATCAGGGCGAAAAAGCTACCCTTGCGCAGCGGTGAGAGCAGAGGAGTGAACCGGAAGCAGCTTACAATCCCGATTAAACATGCTGCTCCGACTAGGATGGTCATGGCAATCTCGATGGAGGAGAAGGTGCCGCTGACCAGATGAGAAATGCCGAGCAGGTATGCCCAGATGATCCCCATCAGAACAAGCCAGAACAGGAACAAAGGGAGGCTCACCCAGGAAGTTGCGCGGGAGGCCCGAAAGCCAAGTGTAACCGCGACCCAAAGCGGCAGCGTCTGCACCAGATGACGTAGCACCAGATTGCTCGTCAGGCCGACACCCAGCACCAGGGCAGCAATAATAGCGAGGCAGCAGACCGCGATTCCGAGAGATGTCGGGGACTGTGACTTCGCGCGTGTGTGGTCCGTCGTTTGTGCTGGGTAGCTGCTCATCGGGAGCTGATTATAGTTCTTGGCGTTTGACTGCACGCGGCAGAGACGATACTGCCAGAGACCCGCTGATGCCCCAGCAAGCTCACATTGAGGTGTGACTTAGATCACTTCCTGCTGTGCCCCCGTTTGATAAAAACATCCAGTCCCAGGCACGTGTGACCGCGCGGCGGGTTGGGGAACCTGCCGGGGCGGCCAGGCCCACCGCGTCCTGCTCAGCACTAAGCAACCAGGGAGGAGTGCCATGCAGGAGCACGTCTCAAACCCAGGTGTGGGGTCCAACCTTTTTCGCACCGCCGAACAGGCACAGCAATGGCGCGCGCGGCTGGCCATTATTACCGCCGGTTTTCTGGTGTTCGGCGCCGTCAGTGGGTTGGCCATCTGGCTGCTGCCCTTCAGCCAGCCAGTGCAGGTCACGGTGCTGCTGCACACCTTCGGCGGCATCCTCTTCCTGACTCCGTGCCTGTGGTACACCTTCCGGCACCTGGCGCGCTACTGGAGCAGCCCTATGAGCCACATCCAAATACTGGGCTACCTGGGCGGCGCGGCGGTGCTGCTGTGCCTGATTTCCGGCGGCGTGGTGACCTGGAACGGAATATTCGGCACCCGGCTGAGTTATGGCTGGGACGCGGTGCACATTATCACCACCTTCGCGATTCTGGGATTTGTCGCGACGCACGTGTGGCTCAGCTTTTCCCTGGCGCGCAAGAAAGCGGCAGCGGAGCGCACCGTGACCTCAGCCGCGGCGGCGCATTTCGGCAAAGCCGTGCTGCTGTTTACGGCGGCATGCGCGGCGGTAGCCGGGCTGGCCGCGTACGCCTATACGCCGGCGCGCCTGCACAATATTTTCCCCGCAGACTACAGCTTCAAATACGGCAAAGACCGGCCCTTTGCGCCCAGCCTGGCGCGCACAACCAGCGGCGGCGCTATGGATCCCGCAGTGCTTTCCGGATCGCGTACCTGCGGCACCGCGGGCTGCCATGAGGAGATCGTGCAGGAGTGGGAGTCAAGCGCCCACCGCTACTCCGCCATGGACCCCGCCTTCCAGGCCGTGCAGACCAACATGGCCAAGCAGAACAGCCCCGAATCCACGCGCTATTGCGGCGGCTGCCACGATCCGATCTCGCTGTTTTCCGGCACCAAGAATCTTTTCATCCCCAATGAGAAGCTGACCGCGCTGGAAGGCTTTCAGGAAGGCGTTTCCTGCCTGGCCTGCCATTCCCTGCGCAAGGTGGACCTGAAAGGCAACGCCAACTATGTGATTGCTCAGCCCGCGCGCTACATGTTCGAGATCGAGTATGACCAGAACCCAACGCGGGCCAACCGTTTCTTCCGCGATTTCCTGATCCGCGCCTACCCCCGTCAGCACCTGGCAGATTTGAGCAAACGGTTGTTCAAGACACCGGAGTACTGCGCTGCTTGCCACAAGCAGTTCGTGGACCAGGAAATCAACAACGTGGGCTGGGTACAGTTGCAGAACCAGTACGATAACTGGCGGGAGAGCCGGTGGAACCATCCCGGCAATGCACGCACCACCATCGAGTGCCGGGAGTGCCACATGCCGCTGGTGGCGTCGAAGGACCCGGCGGCCGGCGACGATATTGACTACAACCGCACGCCCACTGACGGCAAAGTACGCAGCCACCGCTTCATCGCCTCCAACCTGATGATGCCGGCACTGCTCAAGCTGCCAGGCTGGCAGAAGCAGGTGGAGCTGACCAAAGACTGGCTTCAGGGCAAATACGTGATTCCGGAGATTGCCGGCAAGTGGAGCAAGGGGCCGGCAGTGGGAATAGATGTGGAGTTGCCGGCGGCCATTCACGCCGGCGAAAAGGTGCCCGTGAAGCTGGTAATCACGTCGAATAAGGTGGGCCACGATTTTCCTACCGGCCCGCTGGACATCATTCAGGCGTGGGTGGAGTTGGACGTGGTGGACGACCAGGGGCGCACAATCTACACCAGCGGGACCGTTGACGCGCGCGGCTTCATCCAGCCGGGCACGTTTATGTTCAAAGCCGAGCCGGTAGATCAGAACGGCAACCTGATTGACCGGCATAATTTGTGGGAGATGGTGGGCGTGCGTTACCGCCGTTCGCTGTTTCCCGGATTCTCAGACACGGCGGAATATAGCTTTAACTACACTGGATCGCCGGCAAAGGCGGGACTGCACAACGCGGCAGTGCAGGCTCAGGAAGTCAGGAAGGCACCGCCGGGCACCGTGCTGGTGGAGGCGAGGTTGCGCTACCGCAAGGCGGACCAGTACCTGCTCAACTTTATTTTTGGGGAAAAGTCTGGGCTGACGGCGCCGATTACCGACATGACAACGGTGACGCGCGCTATCCGCGTGGAGAGTGGAGCGCTGCGGCATCATGCGGCGGCGGGTTCCCGGGCACAGTCGACGGCCGGCGCGGGCAGGTGAATAGTGAGCCGTCGGAAGCAGCTCATCTGGAAATACACCGCTGCCTGTTGCGGAGTGGTGCTGGTGGCGGGCAGTACGCTGTTGCTGGCGCACCGCCATCGCCGGCCGTATGTTCCGGGACAGCAGGTGGAAGGAATCACTCAGGACTTGTCGCGCGCGCTGCCGCCGGACTATCCGCGGGTGCAGTTCACCGATGTGACCGAGCAGGCAGGCATTCACTTCACCCACTTCCCCGCCACCCGCACCACGCAGCTGCCTGAAGACATGGGGTCGGGCGCGGCCTGGGGCGACTATGACGGCGACGGCTGGCCCGACCTCTACGTGGTGGACATCGCCGGTCCGCTGAACTACACCCCCGAGCAGATGGCGCACTCGCCCGGCGGCAATCGCCTTTACCACAACAACCACGACGGCACGTTTACCGATGTGACTGAGCGCGCGGGCGTTGGCTTCAGGGGCATCGGGATGGGCGCCGCCTGGGCCGACTATGACAACGACGGGCGCCTCGACCTCGTGGTCACCAGCTACGACCGCATCATCCTTTATCACAACAATGGCGACGGCACGTTTACCGATGTCAGCAAGAAGGCGGGGCTCGACAAGTTTCGCGGCTTCTGGACCGGCGCTGCCTGGGGAGATTACGACCGCGACGGCAATGTGGACCTCTATATTTGTGGATACGTGAAATACAACTTCCGCAACGAAGACCTGAGCAAGTCGTCCATGCAGTACACCACACTGGTGCCCTTTACGCTGAACCCTTCTTCATATACCCCGGAGCGCAACCTGCTGTTTCACAACAACGGCGACGGAACGTTCACCGAGGCAGGCAAGCAGGCGGGAGTGCAGGACGTAACCGGGCGCAGCCTGTCGGCGGTGTGGTACGACTTCAATGGCGACGGCTGGCCCGACTTGTACGTGGCCAACGATGTTTCGGAAAGCGCCATGTACCTGAACCTGCACAACGGCAAGTTCAAGCCGATTGCGCACGAGGCTTGGGTTTCCGACTACCGCGGCGCCATGGGACTGGCGGTGGGCGACTGGGACCGCGATGGCGACCCCGACATTTTTATCACCCACTGGATTGCGCAGCAGAACGCGCTCTTCGACAATCTGCGCTACACGCGTGCAGGCGGAGGCAAACCCGGGCAGCTGCGCTTTGAGGACATGGCCGATACTGTCGGTCTGGGGCAAATTTCGCTGAACTCCATCGGCTGGGGTACCTCCTTTTTCGATTACGATAACGACGGGCAGCTCGATCTGATGGTAGTGAACGGCAGCACTTTCCAGGATGACAAGGATGCCCGCCACCTCGTGCCCATGAAGAATTTTCTGTTCTGGCAAAAAAGCCCGGAGGACGGCTTCTTCGAGGTGGGAGCAGTGAGCGGTAGCGTGTTCCAGCAGGCGCACGTGGGGCGGGGGGCGGCGTTTGCCGATTACGACAACGATGGCGACGTGGACGTGTTCATCGTCAACCAGGAAGGCCGGCCCATGCTGCTGCGCAACGATGGTGGCAACAAGAAAAACTGGATCAAGGTGCGCGTGAAGTGCGCGAAGAGCAATCGCACCGGTTTCGGCACGAAGATTGAAATCGAGGCCGGCGGACAGAAGCAATATGACCAGATCGGCGGGCAGGCGTCCTACCTGTCGCAGAATTTTCAGGAAGCGCACTTCGGTCTGAATCACGAAAAAGAAGTGCAACGCATCAAGGCGACATTTCCCAGCGGCATCGTGCGGGTCCTGGAGCATGTTCCCGCCAACCAGATCGTCACCGTCGAAGAGGTCCCGCGATGAAGCGCACAGCGGCATGGCTGGCAGCGGTATTCCTGGCATGCGCGGCGCTGATTACCGCCGTGAAGTTCCGGTCGGCTAACGAAGCTCGTGCGGCCGGCAACATCAGCGCTGAGGAGCGGAACCGCGTGGCAACTTTCTGGGCGACCTATGACCGGGCGAGTGCCGTGCGCACGAAAGGTGAGTTCGCCCGGGCGGCTGAGCTCTATCGCGAGGCGCTGCGGTTCAATCCTACGCATGAGGATTCGCTCTATTACTTGGGGAGCTGCCTTTATGAGCTGGGAGAGTATGCGGAGGCGGAACAGCAGCTGCGCAGCCTGATTGCGCTGAATCCGGAGAGCGGGCGCGCCTACGGGCAGCTGGGCAGGCTGTTGTCCGTAGATGCGCCAGGAGCGCCACGCGATCTACCAGCGGCGCGGCAGGCGTTTGAGCGAGAGCTGCAGATCTACACCGAGCAGGCTGGACCGCTGTTGGAGTTGGGAGGCCTGGAGGTGAACCAGGGCAATCTGCCCCGCGCGGAGGAGGATTTTCGTGCTGCCACCCGGCTGGGCTCGGCGGAGGCCGAGTTTTTGCTGGGATATGCGCTGTTTCTGCAGGGACGCTGGGCGGAGGCCGAGCGCAGCTTCGATAAGGTGCTGGCCAAGTACCGGGCTGACCGCAAGCTGACTTCGAAGGGGGTGCTTTCCGAGGGCGACATCCTGCCCGACCCCAGCAAGCCGCTGACCGCCTTGCAGCGGGCAGCCTTGGAATCCATGGTGTTGTCATATTGGAACAGCAAGCGCCCTGGCACGCCGGCAGAGAGGGAACTGGGTATCCTGCAGGTGCGTGAGCGGGTGGTTGCCGAGCCTCCAGCGCGGGCAATAAGAATGGCAACAAGCGTGCGTGCTGACGGGCGCGCGGCCTGGGCTGATTTCGCCGGCGACGGCCATGCTGGCCTGGCAGTTGGCGGGAAGAATTTCGCCCTCTATCGCTGGCAGGCAGGCCAGTATGTTGATGTGACCCGCGCCGCTGGTCTGGCAGGCATCCATGACGTCTGGGAGCCATTCTGGGTGGACCTTGGCGGCAACGACCGTCCCGATTTGTACCTGGTCCGGTCAGGATGGACCGGGAGCGGGCAAAGCCTCCTCTACCGCAACCAAGGCGACGGGACATTTGTGGACGTGACTGCCGCCATTGGGCTGGCGGGTAAGCGCTCAACCACACGCGCCTGCTTCGGCAACTTCACCGGCAGCGGAAGGCCTGACCTGCTGGAGGTGGGCGCTGCGGGAACCGGCAGCTCCATACGCCTCTTTCGCAACACTGGAACGCGCTTTGTGGACGTGACCAGCACTTCGGGCTTGGTGGCTGCCGCAACGGCGGTGGACTGTGCTATAGCCGATTACGACGGCGACGGCAATCCGGACGTGTTCGTGCAGTTCTGGCGCCACCCGGCACGCCTGTTTCGGAACCAGGGCGGTGGCAAGTTCGTGGATTTCACCCAACGCGCGGGACTGGCCGGCGTAGGCGCTCAGGGATACAGTTCCATTTTCCTTGACTACGACCGCGATGGGCGGCCTGACCTGCTGGTCGCGGCGCATGCCCCGCTGGAGGAAGCGGCGCGCTGGTTTCTGCAACCACAAGCGCCAGTGAACTGCGCCACATCGCGCCTGTTCCATAATCAGGGCGACGGCACTTTCCGCGAGGCCACACGCGAGGCCGGCCTGGATGGATGCTATCCGGTCATGCAGGCAGTAGCCGCTGACTTGGACGGAGACGGTTGGCCTGACCTGTTGCTGGCTAATGGCGGACCGGAGGCGGAGCAGCTGGGGACGAGCGTTGTGCTTCGTAACGTGAGCGGGAAATTTGCGCCCTGGGCGGAACTGCCGGCTTCCGCTACCCCGGCGAACTATATTGGTGCCGCTGTGGCCCCAGCCGGAAGTGATGGAGAGCGCGAGGTGTATTTGACTTCCGGCCCGCTGCCCGGCAGGCTGGAGCGCGGAGGCCTTTTCCGAATCAGTGCAGCGCGGCGCGTGCAAGCGGCCGCGCCACGACATGACGCGCATGAGGGGCGTAGTGAAGCCAATCGTTAGCAGTCTGGCCGCGATGATCATTGCAGCCGGTGCGCTTCTGCCAGCAAATTCTCAAAATAGAACAAAACAGCAACTTGATCCGAAGCGAGTGCCACGTTCTGAAACGGCCGCCCAGCAGAGCGTGCGCAACCTGGGCAAGGCCTACTACGAGCAGGGGCAATATGCACAGGCGCAGGACGAGTTCGGCAGGATTGTGACTGCCGGAAACGCGCTGGCCACCGACTACCTCGATCTGGGGATGGCGCAGATGCAGCTTGGCCGCTATGACCAGGCGCTGGGTTCGTTCAATACTGCCCGCCAGATTGCCCCAAGGCTCACCGCGGTGCAGTACAACCTGGGCATCCTCTATAAGCGCGAAGGTCGAGATCCGGATGCAGAGGCGGCGCTCACAGATGTGACGGCGGAGGACCCGGACGATCCCGCGGCGTGGTTCAACCTCGGCGCGGTCCGGATGAACCAGCACAAGCTGGAACCGGCGCTGGACGCCTTCCTGCACGTGGATAATATGGGTTTCGAGCGCGCCCGGAATTTTTATGTCACGTCGCTGTTTCGCAGCTTCACCGTGCTGGAGCGTCTGAAGCGTCAGCCCGAAGCGCAAAAATATCTGGCCCTCTACCAGAAGTATCGCGGGCGGGTTCCGGGAATTTCGGTGCAGGCCACAGCCCTGGAAGCAGGGAAATACGGCGCCGCGCTGGTGCCGCTGCCCTCACTGGCAGCGAAAAACAATGCGCCGTCCCCCAAGATAGTCTTCGCGGATGTTGGCGCTGAGTTGGGCAGTGCGCCGCCGCAGCTTTTGCCCGAGGCGCCGGCGGCGATCGCGATTTCCGACTACAGCCTGGAATATGCACGCCAGCACCTGCTGCCACTATTTGGGACTTCGGTGACAGTCGGTGATTATGACGGCGATGGCCGGCCCGACCTCTACATCGTGAATCCTGCGGGCACGAACCGCCTGCTGCATCAGGAGGCGGACGGAAGTTTCACGGATGTGACCGCGAAGGCCGGCGTGGGCGGCCCGGGAGCCAGCGTTTCGGCTACGTTCGCCGATTATGACAACAGCGGGCGCTTGAGCCTGATCGTTGCCGGTCTGGGCGGGGTGCGGGTCTACCACAACCAGGGCGATGGCACGTTTGTGGATACGACCGCCGCCGCTCATCTCGAAGGCAAGGCCGGGGAACTGGCTACCCAGGCGTTGTTCTTCGATGCGGACAATGACGGGCTGCTCGACCAGTTCGTCAGCGTGTACGCCGATTTGGCGCATCCGCCGCAGAAGGCCAGCTTTCGCTTCCCCCAGGATTTCACCGGCGCCGCCAGTCATCTTTTTCGTAACAACGGCGATGGAACGTTTACAGACATCACCAAGGCCGCGGGGGTAGGGGCTGTCGGGCGGGCGCGAGGCGCGATGTTCGCCAATTTTACTGACGAGCCATTTGCCGATCTCGTGGTGCTGCGCGATGACGGCCCGCCGCTGCTCTACATCAATCGCGGAGGCGCGCGCTTCAGCCCACGCCGCGAGCCGGGCCTGCAAGTTGCCACGCAGGCGCAAGTTGCCGACTTCAACCACGATGGCAAGTTCGACCTGGTGTTGTGGACGGCAAATGGCCCGCAGGTGCTGCTGAATCGCGGC
>DASSQB010000522.1:0-2780 GCA_035702725.1 Terriglobales bacterium
GCGCACCAGGGTCTGGAAGACGGCAAGGACGTTTCGTTCCAGATCCGCACCTACCGGGTGTTAGCGCGCGAAGAAACCGGGTTGCCGGCGGAAACCGATTTGACCTACGCGCAGCCGCCCTATCTCGGGGACCACATCTGAAACGTAAGCGTCATGCCAAGCATCACTGTTCGATAGAGTCATAGCCGTCGTAGTATGTCCGCCTATGACATCTACGACCGATTTGGTTCCCCTCACCGAAGCTTCAGCCGCCGATCTGATCAAGACCGATGTTCTGGGGCGAATGCACCGCACGGGTGAGCAGCGCGAGCGGATTCTGGATGAATACGAGCGCAGCGGGTTGAGAGGGCCGAAGTTCGCGGCGCTCTGCGGCGTGAAGTATCAGACCTTCGCCACCTGGTTGCAGCGACGCAAGCGCCAACGCGAGCTCTACCCCAAGCGACGACCTCAGCGTAAGTCGGCACGAGTTCAGTGGCTGGAGGCGTCGGTACAACCGGCCCCGGTCTCCGCCGCCACCGGATTGGTGCTGCAACTGCCCGGCGGCGTTCGCGCCCAGGTCAGCGACCCCCATCACATCGCCCTGGCCGCCGCCCTGGTGCGCGCGCTCCAACAGCCATGCTGACGTTCTCGGGCAGTCTCAAAGTCTTCGTGGCCGCCGAGCCCTGCGACATGCGCAAAGGCTTCAATGGCCTGCACGCTCTGGCCAGCGAGCGGCTCGGAGAGGATCCCCGGCACGGGGCTCTCTTCGTCTTCAGCAACCGCCGCCACAACCGGATCAAGATCTTGTATTTTGACGGCACGGGTTTGTGGGTGATGACCAAGCGGCTCGAACAAGGCACCTTCTCCTGGCCCAAATCGGTCGAACCGGGCACCACCAAGTTGTCGATCCGGCCCGAAGCCCTGGCGATGCTGACCGATGGAGTGGACCTCAAAGGAGCCAGGCTGCGGCCGTGGTACGAGCGCGAAAACTAAGCCTCCGCTACGCACGAAAAATATTTCTCAAAGTCGCGCCTTTTCTTGAACACAAGGGATCGCGGTTGCGTCTGAGTCTGCAACTTCGAATGAGTCCGCGCGAAGCAGAACTAACCCGGCAACTGGAGCAAGCCCTCCAGCTCAACGCCGCGCTGCAACGCGAGAACCAACTGCTGCGGGAGAAGGTCAATCTGCTGGTGCGCCGGGTGTTTGGCTCCAGCAGCGAAAAGATGGACGCGGCGCAGCTCCAACTTTTGCTGGCGGGTGCCGAACTGGTGGAGCCCGCCCCGGAACCGAAGAGCCAAGCTCCCGCGTTCAAGCCCCAGGCCCCCGCTGCGCGCAAGCCCAAGACCCCGCGCCTGCCGGAGACGCTGCCGGTCGTTGAGGAGATTATCGACCCGGAGCCGGTCAAAGTGGCGCCAGAGCAGTTTCGGCAGATCGGGCAGGAAGTCAGCGAACAGCTCGATTACGAACCGGCCCGCTATTTCCGCCGCCGCCTGGTGCGCCGCACGTATGTTTCCAAGGTTGAGCCGGATAACGCTCCGGTGACGGCGCCCCTGCCGCCCACCTTGCAGGAGCGCTGCATCGCCACCCCGGCGCTGCTGGCGCAGGTGGCGGTCTTCAAATATTGCGACCACATACCGCTGTATCGGCAGGAACAGATTTTGGCTCGGCGCTACGGCATTAATCTGCCGCGTCAAACACTGGCCCGCTGGGTGGAGCTAATCTCGGAGTGGCTCCGGCCGATCCATCAACAGATCAAAACCGGGGTCATGGCCGGAGGGTACGTGCAGTTAGACGAAACCCCGATCAATTATCTGGAACCGGGAGCCGGCCGGACCTTGAAAGGCTATCTATGGACCGGCAGCCGCCCTGGCGGTGACGTGTTCTTTGACTGGCACGCCAGCCGGGCAGGAGAGTGTTTGGACACGGTGGTGCCCGCGGACTTCCAAGGCACGGTCCAGTGTGACGGGTATGATGCCTATAATCGGCTGGCGCAGCGTCCGGACAAGGACATCAAGCTGGCCCATTGCTGGGCGCATGTGCGCCGGAAGTTCAACGACGCGCGGGAAGGCGCTCCCCGAACGGCCGGATGGATGATCAAGCAAATCCAGCTTCTTTACCGGATTGAATCCAGGCTGCGGGAACAGAAAGCCGGTCCGGCGCTCCGCCAGGCCGTGCGCGCCAGCCAGAGCAAACCCATTGTGGAGCGGATCGGCAAGGCCTGCGAGTTGCTGGTGCGCAGCAAACGCTTCCTGCCCAAGAGCGGGATGCAGAACGCCATGGAATACACTTTGGCGCAGATGCCCGGTCTGCTGGTGTATCTGGAAGACGGCCGGATCGAGATCGACAATAACCTGGTCGAAAACGCCATTCGGCCCACCGCCCTGGGCAAAAAGAACTGGCTGTTCATTGGCGAGGCCGAAGCGGGAGACCGCAGCGCCATCATCTACACCGTGATCGAAAGCTGCCGCCGACGTGGTCTTGACCCGTACGCTTACCTCAAGGACGTGCTCACACGCTTGCCGCAGATGACCTTCCAGCGACTGCCCGAGGTCCTTCCCGCCGCCTGGGGCAAACCCCAACCTCTCCGCAAAGCATCATAGATGTCAGAGGTGGGTCACCTCTGACATCTACGAACTCCTCAAAACTCGCGATCTATCCACGGGGCTTGGCATGACGCTTACGCTCCTGACCTGCCACCGCCACCACTTCAAGGACATCGAGCATCGTGACCGCGAGTACCTGAAAAGGAGACTCGGTTCGAAGTTCCGCAAAAACTCGAGAGGCTAACTAAGGGCCATTCC
>DASSQB010000523.1:0-4787 GCA_035702725.1 Terriglobales bacterium
CAGCGCCTCCAGCACGGCGACAAAAATGAAGTTGCCCACCGCCTTGGAGATGAACAGCGCATTGGCCGGCGCGGGCGAAACCCGATAGGCATCCAGCACCTGGTTGCGCAGTTCGCGGGCCCAGGTCTGGTTGAGAGCCACGACCGCGGCAAACAGAAAGGCGACCCACACGATGCCGCCGGCAATGTGGCGCGACTCCTCCGCCGTGGGATCGAAAGAAAAACTGAAGATCACCACCACGAGCAGGGCGAAAAACAGCAAGGAGTTGATGGCGTCCTTGGAACGCCACTCCAGGCGCAGATCCTTGGCCAGGGAAATGCGCGTGATTTCGCCCAGGCTCATAGAGTCGCCCTCGCCGGCGGCGCGCCGTGCTGCAGGCCCGCGGGCAGTTCGCGGGTACGGACGCTGACCTGCCCCGCGGCCATGCAGATGAACTCGTCGGCCACTCCTTCCAGCAGCGCCGCCTGGTGAGTGACGATGAAGATGGTTTTGCCCAGATCGCGCATTTGTGCCAGTACGTGCACCATTTCGCGCGCCGAGACGACATCCACGTTGGAAAAAGGCTCGTCGAGAAAAAGAATCTTGGGGTCGTGCACCACGGCGCGGGCCAGCGACAGCCGCTGGCGCATGCCCTGGGAATACTGGCCCACACGGCGGGTCAGCGCGGGATCGAGCCCAACGGCGCGGATAGCGCGCTCGCAGGGCTGGTCTTCGCGAATGCCGTAGAGAGCGGCGAAGTAGCGCAGGTTTTCCATGCCGCTCATTTCTTCATAGAGCAGCGTGGGGTGGGCCATGTAGCCGATTTCGGGTGTGGCAACGCGGAGGTCTTCGCTACCGAGCAGGGTTATGGTTCCGCGGGTCGGCCGCGCCAAGCCAACCATGGCGCGCAACAGCGTGGTCTTTCCTGCGCCGTTATCGCCCAGAATGGCGTAAAGCTTGCCCGGCGCGAATTCCGCACTCACGTCGCGCAGGGCGGCAAAGCGGCCGAAAATCTTGCTCACGTGAGAAAGCGCGACCGCCGCAGTGGGCACAGGCTGGCTGGAGCTGGTGGTGGGCGAGTTGGCAGGCGAAGAGGAAAAACTCACTTAGGAAGACCAGTAGCGCCGGGGTCGGCCTGGCTCATATCCTTGGCCGGAGCCGCGGGAGCATTCTGCTGCGCGGGTGCGTATTTGGAGGCGCATTTGGCCTGGAGTTCGCTGGCATGGAAGACCCCATCACGACCAAAGCTGCCTTCGGCCAGTGCCTGGGCGTTGTCCTTGAAAGTATCGGGCGGCGCTTCGGTTCCGGTGTAAACCACCGGCAATTTGTTGCCCTGCTCTACCAGCGTGAACTCCACGTGCAGACCCGTGCGGTGAATGGAGCCCGGCTCCACGTTGCCCGCTACCCGCAGGCGCTTTGTGTACACGCTGTTATCCATGCCGCGCAGCTCTTTGATGGTCACGTAATAGCTCTTGCTCTGCTGCACCCCGGTATACGCCAGATAGCCCAGCGCCACCACGATGATGGTGGTCGCGATGCCGAACTTTACGTACTTATTGCTATGCGACATGGGCACGGTAGACATGGACGGGAACACCCCTTGCGAAAACTCTAACCCCTTGGCCTACATGGGTCAAGCTACGCAAGAGCCTGGAAGCGGGGTAGTTAGATGCGCTGAACCGGCCAAAGAATCGGTATCGCCCCTACGGGGCTCGAATCTTCAAGGCGCATCGTACCCAGGACTGCCGTCCTGGGCTTTATTATCGCGCGCCTGCGGCGCTGAGGTGATGAAGGCCGAGCGCTCCACTTCTTTGCTGACTCCTAGCCCTGACTCCCGACTACCGGTCTTCACGAATACGGCGCCGGCAAGGCCAGGCTGCGGCGGTAGGCGCGCATCTCGTGCTGCTGATGGGTGCGAATGCGCAGGTCAGAGCGCGGTTTGCCGGTACACAGCAGGACGAAGCCGGCCTCGCGGTCCTGGGGAAAATAAGCATCGGAATCCGACTGGTCCACTTCACCCGGGCCTTCGAGGCGACCGGCGCAGGTCAGGCAGCGCCCTTGATGGCACAGGGCAGGCAGGATAACGCTGGCGGCCTGGGCGGCATCCCAGATGTGCTGTTCCGATTCAACAACAATGGTGTGCTCGCCTTGCGGCGTCAGCAGCGTGATGCGGAAGATCTTGGGGGTTGCTGGTGACGGTGATTCGTCCACAAATTCATTCTAAAGGAAAGAAGTGTTCCTGCCCGGCCAGGCGCGTGCCCGACCGGACAGGAAACAGAGGCAACTAAGAACCGATGTAGAAGCCCCGGTTCTTGCTGTAAGGCGCTTCGCCCGGCTCGCCACGGCGGAAGTGGCCGGAGGGAATGCTCTTCTTGTCGCGCTCCCAGCCCAGCAACTCGATGAACCATGCCTCGTGCTCGATTTCCTCGTTGAGGATGCGCGCGGCCATGTCGTAAGTGCGCGGATCCTTGCCGAAGGTAATGTCGCACACCGCCTGCCAGCTGCGAATGGCGCAGCGCTCCGACTCCAGCAGCAGAGTCAGAATATTGACCGCGGTCGGCGGATCTGGCAGCTTGGCCGCGGCGCAGCCGGCGCCGTCGTGGAAGGCCTTCAGGTCGTTGGGCAGTTCGCCGCCCAGTTCGTAGATGCGGGGCACGATCAGCTCCCAGTGGGCGCGGTCTTCCAGGCGCGCGTCCTCGCAGATCTCTTTGTAGTCTTCGTGACCGGCCAGGTGCATGCGGAGAATGGTGTAGTAGTAGTAAGTGCTGGCAAATTCGGCGCCCGCATTGGCGATCAGCATCTTGATGAGCTTATCCACATCCACGCCGCGGTTGCGAATGACCTCCACCCCCACGCGCTGGCTGATATCGCCGTGCTTGACGGACATTTTGTCTTGCTTTTCCGGCATATTTCCTCCTGGGTGGCAGTCTAGCGCGGAGCAGTCGCAAAGGTCTAAGATATGGATTCTATAGTTGCGATAGTTTTTACCTTTGCCGGTTTGAGTCGCAGGACCTCCCATGCAAGTACACCAGCTCAAATATTTTTGCGCCGTCGCCAGAACCGGAAATTTCACTCGCGCCGCCGAGCACGAGCACGTGGCCCAGCCTTCGCTTTCACAGCAGATTCTGAAATTGGAAGACGAACTGGGCGCCAAGCTCTTTGACCGCCTGGGCCGGACCGCCCGGCTAACGCAGTTCGGGCAGGCTTTTTTGCCGCGCGCGGAGGCCATCCTGCGGCAGCTGGGCGCGGCCAAGCTGGAGATCCAGGAGATGGCCGGTCTGGAGAAGGGGACGGTAGCGGTGGGCGCCATTCCCACGCTGGCCCCCTATTTTCTGCCTGACCGCCTGACCAGCTTCGCGCTCAGATACCCCGAAGTTCAGGTGAGCGTGGTGGAGGAGATCACGGCGGTGCTGTTGCAGGGATTGCACGAGGGCCGCATTGACCTCGCACTGGCGGCACTGCCAGTTTCTGGCGAAGGCTTGGTCTGCGAAGAACTGCTGCGCGAGCCGCTCTACGTCGTGCTGCCGCAGCGGCACCGCTTGGCGGCGCAGCCCGCGGTTTCGCTCAAACAGATTGAAGGTGAGCGCTTCCTGCTGCTGAAGGAAGGCCATTGCTTCCGCGACAACACCATCGCTGCCTGCCGCCGCGCGCGCCTGCAGCCCAACGTGGTTTTTGAAAGCGGACAGTTCGCCACCATTCTGGCTATGGTGGCTACTGGCATGGGAGTGTCGCTGGTGCCGGCCATGGCGGTGGAGGCGCGCAAAGGCTGCAAGTTCGTGCGCGTGGCCGACGAGAGCGCGTGCCGGAGGGTGGGCATTGTGCAGTTAAAGCAGCATTTCCCCACGCGCGCGCACCGAGCCCTGCTCGAGCACTTGCGGGAAAGCGTGCGCCTGCCGCGGCAGATGGTCGCAGGGGATTGATTTGCACTTTTGCGGCCGAGCGATATGTCGAGCCATACAACGGTTGGTGTGATAATCGAAGCTTCAATCCTGTCATGTTGAGCGAGGGCACATGCCCGAGTCGAAACACCCCTGCACTCGCGCGGACACGCCGAACGGCCCCCAAAAAATGAGAAAGGAATTTGAGAACTCCTGCGGACCGTTGTGAAGGCGCGGGCAGCGCAGGGGTTCTTCGACTCCACGGGCCGACTCGCAAGCGAATCAGCCCGCTCCGCTCAGAATGACAGCGCAAGCGAGATGCAGTGAGAGGAGGCAAAAGCGATTTGCGCCGAGCAGGCAGCCATGAGATACATTGAATGGCGAGGAGAATGTATGGCTGCGCTCCAGGCTGGACAGGCCGCGCCTGATTTCGATGTGCCCGCGCTCATCGGCGGCATCAAGCAAAGGTTCCGGTTGCGCGATCACCGCGGCAAGAGCAACGTGGTAATCGCCTTCCACCCCCTGAATTGGACGCCGGTTTGAAGCCGGCAGATGGCGGCCTACAACGCGGACCTCGCGAAGTTTGCCGCTCACGATGCCCAGGTCGTGGGCATTAGCGTGGACTCCATCTACAGCACAGCGGCGTGGGAAAAGGAAATTGGTCCGCTGGACTATGCCCTGGCCGCCGATTACTGGCCGCACGGAGAAGTAGCGCAAAAGTTCGGCGTGTTCCGCGACAAGGGCGAGTTTGCCGGCATCAGCGAGCGCGCCATCTTCGTGGTGGACAAGACGGGTAACATCGCCTTCAGCAAGGTCTATCCCATCGAGCAGGTGCCGGATACGGCAGAACTCTTCGGCGTGCTGGAAAAACTGCAATAGTTTTGAGTAAGCGCTTAGCAATTAGCAGTTGGCATATAGCCAGCAACGCAT
>DASSQB010000524.1:0-7740 GCA_035702725.1 Terriglobales bacterium
TCCCTCCCCTGTATTACCGTAGCTAGTTTCTGTCCCTGAGCCCATGCCTGACCGTGCCCAGCCCGGTTCCGAAGCTCCAGATAACCAGCTTCTCACTACCATTGACCCCACCTCGCAGCGCTTCGAGAAGAACATGCGGGCCATGGCCGTGTTGGTCACCCGCCTGCGTAACGAAGAAGAAAAAATCGCCGAAGGCGGCGGCCCTAAGGCTGTCGAATCTCAGCACAAGAAAAGCCGCCTTACCGCCCGTGAGCGTATCGCCCTGCTGCTCGATGCCGGAACGGAACTGTTTGAGCTGGGCATTTACGCCGCCCATGGCATGTATGAAGAATGGGGCGGCGCGCCCGCCGCCGGCGTGGTCACCGGCCTGGGACGCATTCACGGACGCCTGTTCATGCTCATCGTGAACGACGCCACGGTGAAAGCCGGCGCCTTCTTCCCCATGACCGCCAAGAAGGTTATCCGTGCGCAGAACATCGCCATTGACAACCACATTCCCACCATCTACCTGGTGGATTCGGCCGGCGTCTTCCTGCCGCTGCAGGAGGATGTTTTCCCCGATACCGACGACTTTGGCCGCGTCTTCCGCAACAACGCCGTCATGTCGGCCATGGGCATTCCCCAGATCGCCGCCATCATGGGCATGTGCGTGGCCGGCGGCGGCTACCTGCCGGTAATGTGCGACAACGTGCTGATGACCGAGGGCAGCGGCCTTTTCCTGGCTGGCCCGGCGCTGGTGCAGGCCGCCATCGGGCAACAGGTTTCGGCCGAGGAACTGGGCGGCGCCAAAATGCACGCCGCCGTCAGCGGCACCGTGGATTACCGCGAACCCAACGACGAGGCCTGTCTCGCCCGCATCCGCTCCCTGGTGGAGAAAATGGGCCACCGTACCCGCTCGCCCTTCGACCGCAAAAAAGCGGAGCCGCCGCGCTACTCCGCCGAAGAGCTCTACGGCATCTACGAAGCCAATCCTGCCCGCCCCTACGACATGAAGGAAGTGATCGCCCGCCTGGTGGACGCCAGCCGCTACGACGAGTACAAGGCGGAGTACGGCAAGACTGTAACCTGCGGCTACGCCCGCATTGGCGGCTTCGCCGTGGGCATCGTGGCCAACCAGCCGCAGCATCAGCAGCAGGTGGACGAGCAGGGGCACAAGCGGGTGGAGTTCGGCCGCGTGGTTTACACCGAATCGGCGGAAAAGGCGGCCCGTTTCGTCATGGACTGCAACCAGAACCTGGTCCCCCTAATTTTCCTGCACGACGTGAACGGCTTCATGGTGGGCCGTGACGCGGAGTGGAGCGGCATCATCAAGGCGGGCGCCAAGATGGTGAACGCGGTGTCTAACTCCGTGGTGCCCAAGATCACGGTCATCATCGGCGGCTCGTTCGGCGCCGGCCACTATGCGATGTGCGGCAAGGCTTACGACCCGCGCATGGTGTTCGCCTGGCCCAGCGCCCGCTATGCCGTCATGAGTGGCGAATCGGCCGCCGGCACCCTGGTAGAAATCAAAATCAAGCAGCTGGAGCGCGGCGGCAAGAAGCTGAGTGATGAGGAAAAGCGCGAGCTATTCGAATCGGTAAAGAAGACCTACGACGAGCAGCAGGACCCGCGCTACGGCGCTGCCCGGCTCTGGATTGACAAGATCATTGACCCGGTGGAAACGCGCAGTGCGCTGATCGAGGCTTTGGAAGCGGCCTCGCTGAATCCCGACGTGGCAGAGTTTAAGGTGGGGGTTTTACAGACATGATTCACCACGGAGGCACGGAGACACGGAGGAAACTGATTCTTGAGGATTTAACTCAGGAAATAATTGGCGCGGCCATTGAGGTTCATCGCGAACTGGGGCCCGGGTTACTGGAATCAGCATGCGAAGAATGCCTCTGCCATGAGCTGCACCTTCGCGGCCTGACTTTTGAACGGCAGGTCCCCTTGCCGGTGCTGTACAAAGGACTAAGGCTGGACTGTGGTTACCGCTTGGACGTGGTTGTTGAGAATGCCGTCGTCCTCGAACTGAAGTCGGTCGAAAGGGTCCTCCCTGTTCACGAAGCCCAACTCCTTACCTATTTAAAACTGACCGGCAAGAGAGTTGGTTTCATCATCAACTTCAATGTGCCTGTGCTGAAAGACGGAATCGTCCGAAAAGTCCTGTGAAATGATTTGGGTTTCCTCCGGTGCCTCCGTGTCTCCGTGGTGAAAAATGAGTGAAGTGAAACTCATCGAGTGCCCCCGCGACGCCTGGCAAGGGCTGAAGGGCCAGATACCGGCTGATGTCAAGGTCAGCTACCTGAACGCGCTGATTGGCGCGGGCTTCAAGCACATTGACGCGGTATCCTTCGTCTCGCCCAAGGCGGTGCCGCAGATGGCCGACTCGGAGAAAGTACTGGCGGAACTCGACCCGCCCGATGACGCGGAAATCATCGGCATCGTGGTGAACAGCAAGGGAGCGGAGCGCGCCATCGCCACCAACGCCGTGCGCACGCTCGGTTTTCCCTACTCGGTTTCGCCCACGTTTCTGGAAAAGAACCAGAACCAGACGTTGGAAGCGGCGCTCGACGAACTCGAAGCCATCGAGAAGAAGGCGGACGAGGCCGGCCTCGACGTGGTGGTTTACATCTCCATGGCTTTCGGCAACCCTTATGGCGACGACTGGAGCATAGCTGAGGTGGTGGAGGCGGTGGGCTTGTTGGAATCTTCCGACATTCACATGGTTTCGCTCGCCGACACCGTAGGTGTGGCCGGCCCGCAGCAGATTGGCGAACTCGTTTCCGCGGTGCTGGCCGAGTACGATTACCTGGAAATTGGCGTGCACCTGCACGGCCGCCCGGAACAGGCGGTGGACAAGGTTTTAGCCGCCTACGATGCGGGCTGCCGCCGTTTTGACTCCGCCCTGGGCGGCCTGGGAGGATGTCCTTTCGCCCAGGACGCGCTGGTGGGTAATATTCCCACCGAAAAAGTTCTGGAAGCGTTGAAGCAGCGCGGAGTCACGCCGCCGATTCAGCGGTCGCTGGAGAATGTGCTGAAGGCGTCAGCGGAGATCGCGGCAAAATTTAAAATTTAGTAATTTGTAATCTTTCTGGGGCCGCAGTTTCAAATTACCAATTGCAAATTACTCAATTACAAATTTCCCCATGCCTAAGAACCTCACACTCGCCACCGACGGCCCCGTCGCCACCATCACCTTCAACCGTCCCGACAAGCGCAACGCGCTCAGCTTCGAATTGCTGGATGAATTGACGGCCGCTTTGGATGAGGTCGAGCGCGGCCCCGCCCAGGTGCTCATCATCACCGGCGCCGGCAAAGCCTTCTGCGCCGGCCTCGACCTGGAGGGCCTGAAAGCTCTGCTGGGCAAAACCCACGACCAGAACGTGCAGGACTCGGCGCGCATGGCGCAAATCTTCCGCCGCCTCTACGATTTTCCCAGGCCCACGATCGCCGCGGTGAACGGAGCCGCCATCGCCGGCGGCACCGGCATTGCCACCATGTGCGACTTCACGCTGGCGGTGCCAGAGGCCAAATTCGGTTACACCGAGGTGCGCATCGGCTTCGTGCCCGCCATCGTCTCCTCCATCCTGGTCTGGCAGGTGGGCCACAAAATCGCCCGGGACCTGCTCATGACCGGGCGCCTGTTTGACGCCGCTGAGGCCTACCGCTTCGGCCTGGTCAACGAGGTGGTTCCCCCCGAGCGCCTGCTGGACCGCGCCCGCGACCTGGCTGCGTTGTTGCTGGAGAACAGCCCGTCCTCGGTGCGCCTCACCAAGAAGTTGATCAACAGCTTCCTTGCCCGCGCTCTCGATGAACAGATCGCGCAGGCGGTGGAGGACAACGCCCGCATCCGCACCACCGCCGATTTCCGCGAAGGGATCACCGCGTTTCTGGAGAAGCGCAAGCCACGCTGGTCGGGGAAATGATTTTGTTCACACAGAGGACACAGAGGACACCGAGGGTATTGAATTAAAGTCGGCGTCATCCCGAACGGCTTCAGCCGTGAAGGATCTCGCGTGCACTGCCGTTCAGCCTCAGAGCCAAGAGAGGCCTTTGCTAAATTTAGAGGCTGAATGCTGATTGCTGAGTGCTAAATGCTGGATGTTAAGCTAGTCAGCTAGCCAGATAGACAGCTAGGCAACTGACCAATACCGATGACGAAATCCGCCGGTCTCGCCGCCACCACCGCGCTTTCCCGCATTCGTGTGCGCTACGCCGAAACCGACCAGATGGGCGTGGTCTACCATTCCAATTACTTTATTTGGTTCGAGGTGGGCCGCGTGGACCTACTGCGCCAGTTCGGCTTTACCTATCGCGAAATGGAGCAGGAAGACGGCTGCTACATCGCCGTGGTGGATGCGCGTTGCCGCTTCAAGGCGCCAGCCCGGTATGATGACGAAATCGTGATCCGCACACAATTGAAGAACGTGCGCGAGTCGCTGATTCATTTTGCCTATGAAGCGGTGCGCGAAAGTGACGGCACTTTGCTGGCCGAGGGCGAGACCATGCATATTGTCACCGACGCCGATATGCGCAAGCGCGAACTGCCGGCGAAGTATATGGTGGCGTTTAAGGCGACGGCGGAGAAGACCTAGCATTCAGCACTCAGCCTTCAGCATTCAGCCCCCGAACTGCCTCGGACGTCACCGGCTGAATGCTGAGTGCTGAGTGCTTTTTCGAGCCGCCAGCTAGTAAGCTAGTTGGCCAGTAAGCTAGCCAGCTACCTATGAACGCTCTCCACATTGACGGCAACTCGCTTAGCCTCGCCGATGTACGCGAGGTGGTTTACGATTTCCGCCCGGTGCTGCTCGGCGCTGATGCCCGTGAGGCGGTCAACCGTGCCCGCGCCGTGGTGGACGATCAGGTCGCCAACAATCGCGTGGCCTACGCCATCACCACCGGCGTGGGCAAGCTGGCGGACGTGCGCATCCCTCCCGACCAGATTCGCCAGCTGCAGCTCAACCTGATCCGCTCCCACTGCGCCGGCGTAGGTGAACCCCTCACCGAACCGGAAGTTCGCGCCATGATGCTGCTGCGCGCCAATTCGCTTTCCAAGGGCTTTTCCGGCGTGCGCTCCCTGGTGATTGACACCCTGTGCGAAATGCTCAACCGCCGCGTGCACCCCGTGGTGCCGGCGCGCGGCAGCGTGGGTGCCAGCGGCGACCTGGCTCCCCTCGCCCACCTGGTGCTGCCCATGCTGGGCGAAGGCCAGGTCCTGATCGCGGACCGCAGCGGCAAATACAGTGGCGCGCATCTAGCCGCCGCCGACGCTCTGCGTGAGGCCGGCATCAAGCCCCTGGTGCTCGAAGCCAAGGAAGCGGTCTCGCTTATCAACGGCACCCAGGGCATGTTGTCGGTGGGCGTTCTGGCCCTGTTGGCGGCCGAGGTGCTGGCGGATTCCGCCGACATCATCGGCGCGCTCTCCCTGGACGCGCTGCGCGGCACCGACGCCGCCTTCGATTCCCGCATTCACCAGGTCCGCCCCCACCCCGGGCAGCTGCGCACGGCTGAGAACCTGCGTCGCCTGCTGGAAGGCAGCCAGATTCGCGAATCGCACCGCGACTGCGCCCGCGTGCAGGACGCCTACTCGCTTCGCTGCATGCCCCAAGTGCACGGCGCCGTGCGCGACACTCTGGCCCACTGCCGCCGCGTACTGGAGACGGAGATTAACTCCGCCGTGGACAATCCCCTGGTCTTTGCGCCCGCTCATCGCCCCGGACAGAAGGACGGAGTCGGCGAAGGCGATATTCTTTCCGGCGGCAACTTCCATGGCGAGCCTGTCGCCTTTGCTCTCGATTTCCTGGGAATCGCGCTGACCAGTCTGGCGGGCATCTCCGAACGCCGCCTGGAGCGGTTGGTGAACCCCGCGCTCAATGAAGGCCTGCCGCCGTTTTTGGCGCCCGGCGCCGGGCTCAACTCCGGCTTCATGATGGCGCAGGTGACCGCCGCCGCCCTGGCCAGCGAGAACAAGGTGCTGGCGCACCCAGCGTCGGTGGACTCAATCACCACTTCCGGTAACAAAGAGGACTACGTTTCCATGGGCATGGCCGCTTCTCTCAAACTGCGACAGATCGTGGCTAACACTCGCCACGTACTGGCCATTGAAGCCATGGCTGCCGCCCAGGGCATTGATTTCCTGGCACCGCTCAAGACCAGCAAGCGTCTGCAGGCAGCGCACGCGGCGATTCGCTCGGTTTCGCCGCCCATCGAGCACGATCGCGTCCTGGCCGACGACTTTGCGCGCATCTCCGATCTGATAGCCAGCGGAAAAGTCGCCGACGTGCTGCGTTGACTTCTTTCGCCGTGGAGAAGACTTCATTGGCCGCGGATTCACGCGGATGAACGCGGATCAATAAAATTCAACAAAATTTATTCAATCTGAAATGTCATTCCTGAGCGAGGGCGCACGCCCGAGTCGAAGGCCCCCAGCGCTGCGTCACGTTACCTCAACAGCTTAAAGGCGTCCTTACCACCGTGTGGGGTTTCAATCGTCAATCGAAAATCAACAATCCTCAATGACCCTCACTCCTCCCTGTGCACGCTCTCCGGCGAGAATGCCGGCAGGCAGATGGCAATATATTCCGCGGCCTCTGGCGTGGAGTACTGCACCCACTCGCCGCGATGCGCGATCACCGCTTGCCCCGCGCCCACGTCCATGTGCCCTCCCTGATGCGTCACCCGTAGCGTGCCCTTGAGCACGACGGTGTATTCGTCGAATTCCGGCGTCTGGCCTGGCTCCGACCAGCCTGCCGGGCTGCGCATATGGGCCACACTCACCGCCGCGCTCTTCGAGTTCACCCGGCCAATGTACTCGTCAATGAGCTTGGGCTTGGTGCCGGCGGCCTGAATGCGAGTGGGTTGAGGAATTAGAGTTGGCATAGTTTTCTTAACCTGAGATCACTTCGTTGAGCTGTCATTTTGAGCGAGGGCGCACGCCCGAGTCGAAATTGAGGAGTTTAGCGGGCGTTTGAGCCCGCTGCCGAAATCCTGAGGGCAGCGAAGGCCCTCTCTCCCCCAATACAATTTCTCCTACTCCACTACAATATTTGCTGGAAACTCCCTCATGCATTGTGCAGCCACCGCCAGTGCAGGGGTGCTTCGACTCCGCTCAGCATGACATTTCAAAGAATTATGTCGCGTGATCCGTGTCCATCCGCGTACATCCGCGGAGAAGAAGTTGAATTGCTAACTGCCAACTGCTGCTTTGCTCCCATCCAGCCCTAGCTCGCCGGCAATTCCCTTCATGGCCTCAATGCAGAAGGCGATGTGCTGCTCCAGTTCCACTCCCAGTTCCTGCGCCCCTTTGGTGATGTCTTCGCGGCTGACGCTGCGGGCGAACGCTTTGTCCTTCATCTTTTTGCGCACCGAGCGCGCGTCCACCTCGGCCAGCGACTTGCCCGGCTTGACCAGCGCCACCGCGGTGATAAACCCCGCTAATTCGTCGCAGGCGAACAGCGCGTGTTCCAGTCTGGTCTGGCGTGCGACGCCAGTGTGGTCGGCATGGGAAAGAATGGCGCGGCGAATTTCCTCCGGCCAGCCGCGCTGCTCCAGAATTTCGCTGCCGCGCATCGGATGGTTATCGAGTGTCGGGTATTTTTCGGAATCGAAGTCGTGAATCAGCCCGACCACGCCCCACTTCTCCTCGTCTTCGCCATGCTGCCGGGCATAGGCACGCATGCAGGCTTCCACTGCCAGTGCATGCTTGCGCAAACTTTCCGACTGGGTGAACTCAGTTAGTAAACCCCAGGCGGCTTGCCG
>DASSQB010000525.1:0-4922 GCA_035702725.1 Terriglobales bacterium
ATTGCGCACGTGGATTAGCGCTCGCCAAGAAACACAAGGTCCCCTTCGGCAAGCTCAGGGCAGGCTCTCGACTCGGCCTTGTCTCGCAAGATCGACGCGTCCTGGCCCGGGATGACAGACGCAAAGGGATGACGCATCAAAAGCATTATCTAGACAATCAGGGCCGCGGAGTTGCAGGGGAACTTGGCGGACGTTAGTACTGTGATGCGGGTGCCCCATATTTGCCCGCACACGAGAATCGCGAGTTGCTATCGAATTCGCCGCGGGCAAATGTGGGGTAGTCTTCTGACCAGAGGGTACGCTACTTTCTATCGAATCCGAATCCATTGCCTCTCAGTAACTCAACTCTAAAACTCCCACATTTGGCCGCCTAAGATTGGCAACAAAATGACCGGCGTGTACGCGCCCAAATGTGGGGTACCCACCCAAAATGACAGGGAATGGGAAAGGGCGGGGAGCAGACTCTGTGCCCACATGAGCATCTCCTGCGCTACAATCGCCTGCTACATTCAAACCGGCCGCAAGCAGAGCCATAACCACATAGAGAGAGGCAAAAATAAATGAGCAAGAGTTCTCTATCCCGCCGCGATTTCATGCTGCTGGGCGCGGGCGCGGCTGCGGCCGGCCTGGCCGCCAAGGTCACTGTTCTGGAACCGAAGGCCCTGTGGGCCTCGCCGCGCCCGGTGCCGCCCAGCGACGTGGTGCGCTTTGCCTCCATCGGCACGGGGATTCGCGGCTGCGAACTGCTGCAGTCCTCGCTGGCGGTGCCGGGAATCGAGTGCGTGGCGGTATGCGATCTTTACGATTCGCGCCATCAGGCGGCGCAGGAGGCGGTGCAGAAGCAGGTGCCGGCCACGCGCAATTACCACGAAATCCTCAACCGCAATGACGTTGACGCGGTGTTTGTCGCCGTCACCGACCACCAGCACCGCAAGGTGGTGGTGGACGCCTGCGCGGCGGGCAAGGATGTTTACTGCGAGAAGCCCATGTCGCACACGGTGGAGGACGGCTTTGCCATCGTGGACGCGGTGCACAAGAACAAGCGCATTCTGCAGGTGGGCAGCCAGCGCGTGAGCTCCATTCTCTACGCCAAGGCCAAGGAAATTTACGATTCCGGCAAGCTGGGCGACGTGGATTGCATCGAGGCGTACTGGGATCGGAACACGGCCAGCGGCGCCTGGGTATACCCAATCCCGCCCGACGCCAGCGAGAAAACCATTGACTGGAACGCCTTCCTCGACGGCGCGCCCAAGCGGCCCTTTGACCCGGTGCGCTTCTTCCGCTGGCGCTGCTTTGAGGACTACGGCGAGGGCCTGGCCGGCGACCTGTTTGTGCACCTCATTTCCGGCATTCACTTCATTACCAGCACCAACATGGTGGCGCAGCGCGCGCAGTCGGCCGGCGGCCTGTTCCGCTGGAAGGACGGCCGCGACTTTCCTGACCTGATCGAAACTTTTTACGATTACCCGAAATTCCGGACCATGCTGCGCTGCAATCTGAACAACGAGGGTGGAGAGTTTATCGGCTTCTACGGCACCAAGGGCACGCTGATTATCCGGGATTCAACCCTCACCTACACGCCGCAAGATACGCGGCCGCAGGCGGAGTCGTATTCAATTTTCGGCTGGCCCAAGAGCCTGCGCGACCAGTACCTGAAGCAGTGGGAACAGGACCATCCGCTGCCTCAACCGCTGCACTTCAGCGTGGATGAGGAAGCGGAAAGCTTCACCGTTCCCAAGGGCTACGACGATATTGCTGACCACCAGGCCAACTTCTTCAACGCCGTGCGCACGCGCAAGCCGGTGGTGGAGAATGAGATATTCGGCAACAACGCCGCGCTGGGATGCCATCTGGCGAATTATTCCTACTTCAACAAGACGGCGGCCGTGTGGGACCCAGAGGCGAAGAAGATAAAAGCGTAAGGGAAGTTTCAAAGTTTCCGGGTTTCAAGGTTTCCGAGCCGAATACCGGAACCCGGAAACTTCTGAAACCTTGAAACTTTGAAACGTGAAGCTTGAGTTCCTACTTCACCACTAAGGTCAGCTTGGTGGTGTGGGTAGCCTCCCCGGTGCCTGTTCCGGAGATCGCGGAGATGGTGATGTTGTAAGTTCCGGCGGGCGTGAAGGGCGGCACCGTGGGCTTGCTGCTGGAGCTGCCGCAGGCGGGCTGCAGCATGGTCAAGCCCAGCACCACCAGGAGCACCAGGATTCCAGCCAAGCGGCGTCGCCGGCCATCCCCACCCAAAGAGAAGCCGAGAAAAGCAATGCCGCCCAGGGGCAGGATGACGGCGTACATTCGCGGCAGATTACGCTCGAAGAGAGATGCGGTGGTGCCCGGCGGCAGGGCGGTGGTGGAGATCGTCAGAGACGAGGTTACGGGCGTGCTATTGGGCGTAACCGGGTTGGTAGAGAAGGCGCACAGTGCCGCTGTGGGCACGCCGCCGGAACATTTCAGATTGACCCCATTGGGGAAAGCCGCACCCTGAGGAAGGGGACCCACGGTGACGGTGTAGGTGGCCGCCTGACCTGCGGGCGTGCTCGCGGTGGCGGGGCTTACGGCAACGGTGAAGTCATTGACGTTCACGCTGGCGCCCACCGTAGTGCTGCTCGTGGTCGAACCGCTGCTCACCGATCCGGTGTCGCTCAATGGACCGGCCGAGGTGCCCGCAATGTGCACGGTAACAGTGGAGCTGGCGTTGACGGCCAGCTGGCCAAGGCTGCACGCCAGGGTGGAACCAGCGGGCGCGGAGCACGTTCCCTGGCTTGGGGTGGCGCTCTGGTAAGTTCCATTGACCGGAAGAGTATCGGTGAACACGATGGCGGTGGCGATATCCGGGCCCTGGTTGGTAATGGTGAAGGTAAAGGCAACGGCGTTGCCGATTCCGATGGGATCAGGAGTGCCTGATGCCGTCATGGCCAGTGTGCTCACCCCGGCGAAGTGGGCGACGAATGCGTCGGTGCCGCCTTTCACTGTGCTTTGGTACGCACCGGCGGTAGCCAGGCTCGGAGAAGTGGTGTCACCCGCAACGTAGGGATTCCCATCCACATCCAGCGCGATACCGGTGCCGCGATCGGTGCCGGTGCCGCCCAGGTAACTGACAAATTGCGCCATGCCGCTAACGTTAAACTCGGCCACAAAGGCATCCGTACCGCCGCCGCTCGCAGGTTGCGGCGGATTCGGCGGGTTTGTGGTCGGTGGGTTTGGAATCGTGAGTAGGTTCGTGGAGGTGGTGGAACCGGTGACGAAAGTATTTTGGTTGGCATCCACGGCAATGGCCAGGCCGGAATCGTCGCCGCTTCCGCCGATGTAAGTTGACCAGATCAGTGTGGTGCCAGCGGCCGCGATTTTGGTGGCAAAAGCGTCGGTCGCGCCGGTGCCATAAACGCCCTGGTAGAGGGCGCCGCCGGTTGCGGTGACCACCGGAAAGGTCGTGGAGCTGGTGGAGCCGGTCACATAAGCGTTGCCGGCGGAGTCAGCTGCGATGGCGGCGCCGATATCCGTGCCGTTCCCGCCCAGGTAGGTCAAGAAGGACTTACTGGAGAGCGCGCCGTTAGGGTCGAGCTTGGCGACAAAGGCGTTTTCAGTGCCCTTCAGCGAAGCCTGGTAGGCGTTGACCACCGGCATGTCGGTGTAATTGGTGCCGCCGGTGATATAGGCGTTGCCGCTGGAATCAACGGCAATGCCTCCGCCATCGGTGACGGCCGGACCGCTAAGCGGCGTACTGCCTCCAACGTAGGTGGTGTACACGCGGCTGGCCGCTCCCTGCTTGCCGGTGTTGAGTTCGGCGACAAAGAATTCGCTGCTGCCGGTCAGGTTGCCGGGCCGGGTGACATTGGCGAAATCGGTAGACTGCGTGGTTCCGGTCACAAACACCGTACCGGCAAGTGGTCCCACAGCCACGCCGCTAGCCGAATCCGCATTTGTTCCCGACAGGTACGTGGAATAGACCAGGCCGCTCCCGCTGCTGTTCAATTCAGTGACAAAAACGTCGCCGGCACCCTTCGGCGAACTCTGATAAGCGCTGCCTGGGGTGACCGGGAAGTCGCCCGAGCTGGTGGTGCCCGCCACGTAAACATTGAAGCCTTTGTCCACGGCGATGCCGGCGGCGGTGTCGGTTCCCGTGCCGCCGAGGTAAGTGGAAAAAACAAGGCCCGTGCCGGCGGAGTTGAACTTGGTGACAAATATGTTCTTTGTGCCGTTGAGGCTCGTCTGTTTAGCGCCCGCGGTGGTGGGAAAATCCGTGGGGGAGGTGGTGGTCCCGGCCAGGTAAGCATTGAAGGCGGAATCCACGGCGATGGCGGGCGCGGTCTCGTCGCCGCTGCCCCCCAGGTAGCTAAAATAGGCCAAGCGCGGGTCAATCACCAGCGCGCGGCGGTGGTCATAATCGCCGAGGGCGAAAGCTACGCGGTTGCCGGAGTCGAGAACGTAGCGGGCTGCCACTTGATGTTTTCTGTTGCCAATCTGCTGATACACCTGGGGACGACGCAACTGAATGGCGCTGCCGGGCAGCTCGAGGTTCAAATTTCCGTCGTCATCTACGCTCAGCGCCATAGCGCCTTGGACATGCAGGCGAATGTGACCCGGGTCGGCGTTCGGAGCGACGACAAAATCGTATTCCAGTTGCTGTTGGCGGCCGTAATAGACCAGGTCAACGCCGGGATAAATGTCGCGATAATGAACGCGGGCGAAGTGCGGGACGTTGGTATGCCACTGGGAGGGATTGGAGCCCAGCAGATAGTTGCTCACCCCCGGCAGCCGGCCGGATGGCGCGATTGTTGCCCCCGGATTGGCGCCAAGCAGTTCGAGGGTTAGGGCGCGGAATGTGGGCGACGCGGAGGGTTTGGGGCTCGGAGTGCGGACCTGCAGGACAGCGCGGTTGTTGGTCAGGAACAGACTGTACCCCTGGCCGCGCGACAGAAATT
>DASSQB010000526.1:0-9325 GCA_035702725.1 Terriglobales bacterium
CGCTCGCCTCGTGTACTCGGCCCGCGCTCACGCAGAATGACATTTAGCTTGGCATTGACACGGCGACTCACCGAAGGTATATTCACAAACCATGCACGCGGTGCGATTTAGCTGGCGTCGATTTTACCGCTACTACTTTGAGAGTAGCGGCGCCGGCGAACCGTGTGCCCGGGCAGCTTAAGCAAGCCCAAAGGTTCCAGCCAAAGCCGCCGCGATTCTCTCAGGAATCGCGGCTTTTTATTTATAAAACCACAACGTCCTTCGACTCGGACGCGCATTGGCAGGGCGCGTCCTCGCTCAGGATGACCGTGGCAAATCAAGGAGCAGTTCATGATTGTGAACATGGTGGAAGGGGCAAGCGAGCAGGAAATTGAGCACGTGATCGAGCGCATCCGGGAAGCCGGATTCCAGGCACACGTGACCCGAGGAGAAACGAAAACCATCGTGGCCGCGGTGGGCGCCAACGGCCGCCGCCACGAACTGGAGGCGCTGCAAGCCGCCCCCGGCGTGGAAAACGTGGTGGCCATCGCCACGCCTTTCAAGCTGGTCAACCGGCAGACTAAGCCGCACCGCACCGTGGTGGATGTGGGAGGCGTGCGCATCGGCGGCGGGGACTTCGTGGTCATTGCCGGACCATGCTCCGTGGAATCACGCGAGCAGATGCTGGCCACGGCGCGCGCGGTGAAGGAGGCGGGCGCGGTCATGCTGCGCGGCGGTGCTTACAAGCCACGCACCTCGCCCTACGACTTCCAGGGCCTGGGGCTGGAGGCGCTGGAAATTCTCAGCCAGGTGCGGCGTGAAACCGGCATGCCCGTGGTCACCGAAGTGATGAGCACCGAGGACATTGATCTCATCAGCGAATACGCCGACATGCTCCAGGTGGGCGCGCGCAACATGCAAAACTTCGCGCTCCTGCGCAAGCTGGCGACGGTCAACAAGCCGGTGCTGCTCAAGCGCGGCCCATCGGCGACGGTGAAGGAGTGGCTGCTGGCCGCGGAATACCTGTTGGCCGGCGGCAACGCGCAGGTGGTGCTGTGCGAGCGCGGCATCAAGACCTTTGAAACCGAAACGCGCAACACGCTGGACCTGGCCGCGGTGGCGCTGGCGCGCGAACTTTCGCATCTGCCGGTGCTGGCCGATCCGTCACATGGCACCGGACGGCGCAGCCTCATCGCGCCCCTGTGCCGAGCGGCTATCGCCCTGGGCGCCGATGGCGTCATCATCGAGGTTCATCCCTGCCCGGAGCGCGCGCTCTCCGATGGCGCGCAGTCTCTGGACTTCAAGGGATTTGCTGAGACGATGCAGGCGCTGTATGCGCCCTTGCCCGCGATTGCACGCGCTATGAGCGCCAGCGCGCAATGAAGGTCGCCATTCAGGGAGAGCGCGGCTGCTTCAGCCATGAGGCTGCGCTGAAGCTGCTGCCGAAATGCCAGGTTGTACCCTGCGCTCGCTCACGCGAAGTGTTCGAGCGTCTGCAGCGGGGCAATGTTGCGGCCGCGGTCATCCCCATTGAAAACTCGCTGGCCGGCTCGGTGCTGGAGCATTTTGACCTGCTGCTGAGCCACGATGTGTTCGTGCAGCGCGAGTACCGGCTGCGCATCAACCATCACCTCATCGCCGCGCCAGGAGTCAAGCTGAAGGACCTGCGGCGTGCATTTTCTCATCCCGTGGCCCTGGACCAGTGCCGCGACTTTTTCCGCAAGCATCCGGAGATTCGCCCCGAGCCTTTCTACGACACCGCCGGCAGCGTGAAACACGTGGTGGAGGAAGGGCTGAGCGACGCGGCCGGGATTGGACCCAGACAGGCGGCCACGGAGTACAAGGGCAGCATCCTGCAGTCCGATCTGGAGGATGACCGGCAGAACTTTACCCGCTTCTTTCTGGTTGCCAAGAAACGGCGCGTTCTGCCGCACGCCAACAAGGCTTCCATAGCGTTTTCGTTAAAGAACACTCCCGGGTCGCTGTTCAAGGCGCTCAGCGTGTTTGCCTTGCGCGACCTGAACCTTATCAAGATTGAATCGCGGCCGGTGCGTGGCAAGCCGTGGGAATACGTGTTCTACGTGGACATCGTGGGAGAGGATGCGGCTGCCCGTGAGCGCGGCCTGCGTCACCTGGAGGAGGTGGCGGAGTGGGTAAAGGTGCTGGGCGTCTATCCCCAGGCGCAATGAGTTACGGCGCATGTTGTTCGAAGGCGTGGGCCAAGCGCAACACGGAAATTTCATCCCAGGGCTTGCCGGCGATCTGCAGGCCGACGCAGCGGCCGTCCGAGGTGGCGCCGCAGGGAACTGAGATGGCAGGCAGGCCGAGCACATTGAATGGCCTTGTGTTGCGCAGCAGGGTAAGTTCTTTGGGCCGGAGCTGGTCGGGATGGGTTTCGAGTTCGGCAAAGCTGGGGGCAGGAATCGGAATCGTAGGTGTGATGATCAGGTCCACCTTGTCGAAGATGCTCCCCGCCTGGCGGCGCATCAGCTCCAATTCACGTCGTTTGGCGATATAATCGGCAGCGGTCACCTCCTGGCCGGCGCGGATACGGCGCAAAGTTTCCGGTTGATAAAGGTTGGCTGCGGAAGCCACGTACTTGGCGTGGTAAGCCCAGCTCTCGCAGGTGGCAACGGTACGGTCGGCGTCCACCGGCAGTGAGATTTCCCGGACACTGGCGGTCAGCGTGGTTAGCCGAGAGATCGCCGACTCAATGCGCGCCGCCACTTCGCCATCGAGATTCTCGTAGAAAACGCCGCGGGGTATCCCCAGACGCAACTTGGAAACCGCTCTCTCGTTGAAAGACGCGGAATAGTCGGGCACGGGAGTGTCCTGGCTCGCAAGGTCGGCGGGATCGTAGCCGGCAATGGCTTGCAGAAACAGCGCCGCATCGCGAACCGTGCGCGTCATCGGGCCTACGTGGTCATACGACCAGGAGAGTGGAATGACGCCTCGGGCGCTCACGCGGCCGTAGGTCGGCTTCAAGCCCACGATGCCGCAGCAGGCGGCAGGCAGGCGGATGGAGCCGGCCGTGTCGGTGCCCACGGCGGCGTAGCAGAGTTCGGCGGCCACCGCGGCGGCCGAACCCGAAGACGAGCCGCCGGTGATCAGCTCAGGTTTGCGGGGATTGCGGGCAGCGGGGAAGGCGCCAATGATGCCGCTGCCGCCATAGGCGAACTCGTGCAGGTTCGTCTTGCCCACCAGCACAGCGCCGGCCGCCTTGAGTCGGCGGACGATTTCAGCATCTTCTTGCGGCACGCGCTCGCGAAAAACGGCGCTGGCGGCAGTGGTGGGAATGCCGGCGGTGTCCACCAGATCCTTCAGAGCGATGGGAATGCCGTGCAGCGGGCCTTTCCATTGTCCGTGCTGAATTTCGTCTTCCGCGCGGCGGGCGTCCTCCAGGGCCGAGTCGGCGGTCATAGTGATAAAGGCGTTCAGCGCCGGATTGAGTTGTGCGATGCGCTCCAGGCAGGCGCGGGTTAGTTCCACCGGCGAGACCGATTTTTTGCGAACCAGCTCCGAGGCTTCGTGCAGCGTCATGGCCGTGAGTTCGGTGGCGGATTTCATCAGCGGTTAAATCTACACCAGAAGGTGAAAGACGCCAGAGTTGCACGCGAGATCCCTCGGGCCTGAAAGGCCCCTCGGGATGACGCCCTCCTGAGGAGAGCAGTCGCGGGCGAGGGCGCCCGCGCCACAAAGAATGTGTATCAGGGTAGCAGAGTAACGATTTCGGCAGACAACCGCGAACCGCTGATGCGCAGGCGGCCAACCGTCACCGGCAGCGTGAACCGCCGCGGGCCGGCAGCGCCTGGATTGAAGAACAACACGCCGTTACGCATTTCCTGCGAAGGGCAGTGGGAGTGGCCGAAGATGACCGCCGCCAACTTAGCCGAGCGCGGGTTCAAATCGAGCCGCCCCACATCGTGGAGCACATACATAGCAATCAAACCGACCTGGAGGACGTTGGTTTCAGGCAGTTCGCGAGCCCACTTCTCGCGGTCCACATTGCCGCGCACGGCAGTGACCGGCGCGAGGGTCGCCAGTGCGGTGAGAATTGCCGGATCGCCTACGTCGCCGGCATGGATGATGTAATCGGAGCCCTGCAGCGCGGCAAGGGCTTCAGGACGCAACAGGCCATGCGTGTCGGAGATGACGCCGATGGTCCACAGGGTGCGCTCCTGCTGAGTTCCTTTGCCCTCAGATGGCCGGGACGATGGCATATTTCTCTTCGAGAAAACCTTGAAGTATTTGTGGAAGGACAGCTGCCAGCTCCTGCCAGGTAAGCACCTTGCAGCGCACGCGCAGCTCAATTGGCCGAATTGCCTGCATCACCTGGAACCAGGCCTCAAGCAGGTCAGGGCGGCGGGCATCGGTCAGAACGCAGAAGGAGAAGCCGGTAGCGTGCGCCGCCAGCACATTACGAATCAACTGGTAGCTTAAGTAATGGTTTAACTGCTGCGGCAATTGACGGCGGTAAAATACTTCGGCGAAGTCACGGTAGCAGGTCAGGGCGGCTTTAGGTCTCCTCTGAAAATCGCCTTCGGTGAGCTTGGCCTCCAACAGCAAATTGCCAAGGCGCATGTCCACTTCTGTGCGGTCGAACTTGCCCTTGAGCAGGGGCACGCGGGCCCTGTAGCCGAATTGAGGTGGACCATCGGCCTCCGCTCCCAGCAGATGCAGAACCTGCCGGTCCTCACCCACCCCTGGATAACAGAAAATGTTCATGAGCAGCGCGTCAGAGCTGTTGCAGGAATCGAGTTCGCACCAGCGGCGGTCTGCGCGAGGCAGGGACTTGGATTGCGAATGCGGCTTCGCCAAGCGGCGGTGCCACTCCGGATTCCGCAGTATGGCGCGATAGCTGGCGGAAATGAAGTTTCCGTGCCGGCCGTCGTCGCAGGACTCAAACACCACAGCCGGCACCCCGCCATAGCTGAGCTGATGCGCCAATCCGTGCGCCTGGGCGTATTTCTGGCCGCACTCGCTCAGCTGGGCGCGAAGCTGGCTGACGCAAGCGAGTGTGCCATTGAGGAGGATGCCGCCCACGCCCACCATCTTGCGGTGGCTCCGCCTGCCTTGGCAAGCCGGCTACTTTCCCATCGAGATGGTTGGGGTATCATTTCATGGTGCCAGCCGCCATCGAGTGCCGGGGCCTGCGCAAGACCTACGACGGCAAGGTGGAAGCCGTGCGCGGCCTGGACCTGGAAATCCAGACTGGGGAGTGCTTCGGGCTGCTGGGCCCGAACGGCGCCGGCAAAACCACTACCATTGAGATTCTGGAAGGCCTGCTGGCGCCGACCGCCGGCCAGGTCACCATTCTCGGACGCACATGGCAGGAACACCCGCGGGACCTGCGCGAACTGCTGGGTATTTCCCTGCAGGAGACGCGCTTTTCTGAAAAATTAAGCGTGCAGGAAACGTTGGTGCTCTTCGCCAGCTTCTACCGCCGTCCGCGTTCGGTGGAGCACGTCATGCAGGAAATGGAGCTGACGGAAAAGGCGTCCAGCTGGGTGGGCAAACTTTCCGGTGGGCAGAAGCAGCGGCTGGCAGTGGCCACCGCCCTGGTGGGAAATCCGCAGATTCTGTTTCTGGACGAACCCACCACCGGCCTGGATCCGCAGAGCCGGCGGCAGCTGTGGGAGATTGTGCGCGCCTTTCAGCGCGGCGGCGGCACGGTGCTGCTCACCACCCACTACATGGATGAGGCCGAGCGCCTGTGCGACCGCATCGCCATTGTGGACCACGGCCAGATCATCGCCCTGGGCACGCCGGCTCAGCTCATTGCCCGTCTGGGCGGACATCACGTCGTGGAATTTGCCACCAGCAACGGCGACGGCGCAGGCAACAAAGACTTGTGGCGTGCTCTGCCGGGGGTGGATTCCGTGCACGAGGATGATGGCATGTTGCTGCTGCATGTGCGCGAGCCGCACCAGACTATCCCCGCGCTCCTGGCGGCGGTGGAGGGACAGGGGTCACAGCTGGTTCACCTGACCACCCGGCAGGCCAGTTTGGAGGACGTGTTCGTGCATTTGACCGGCAGGCATTTGCGAGAGGACTGAGAACAAGTAGTCAGAGGTCGGGAGTCAGGAATCAGCGGGCGCGAGTCGTTGTAGGCAGGACCTGGCTTCCACTTGATCTTGTCATGCTGAGCGCAGCGAAGCACCTGCTTTCGCGAGACGTACTTCATGCGGTTTGCAGATTGGTAGAGGCGTAATTTGTTACGTCTTGGAAGCACAGAGGGAAATGGACACAGCCAACACACGCAGCGCTGAAGTGCAGGCGTCTCGGACCGAAACTGCACCCGTGCCGGCGCAGCCCACCCCTGCTCGGCAGAACGGGCGCTGGGCCGGCTACGCACACCTGCTGCTGGCGCGCATGCGCGAGTTGAAGCGCGAGCCGGAAGTGATCTTCTGGGTCTTCGTTTTTCCTCTGCTGCTGGCCCTGGGCCTGGGTATCGCTTTCCGCAACAAGCCGGCGGACGTCGCGCCGGTGGCCGTGGTCTCCGGGCCGGGAGCGCTGCGCGCGCTCAATCTGCTGCAAGCCTCGCCGCAGCATGCCGCTATTCACGCCGAGGTGCTCGACGACGCGCTCGCGCTCAAAGGTTTTCGTCTGGGCAAATACGCGCTGGTCATCGAGCCCAAGCCGGACGGCAGCTTCCAATACCGCTACGACCCGGCCCGGCCGGAGAGCGTGCTGGCGCTCGACCAGATTGACGACGCGCTCCAGACGGGGGCCGGCCGACGCAACCCGCTGGCCACCTCGGCCAGAATTTCCAGCGAGCCGGGCGCTCGTTACATAGACTTCCTCATTCCCGGCCTCCTGGGCATGAACGTGATGAACGCCGCCATGTGGGGCATCGGCTTCGCGCTGGTCGAGATGCGCCAACGTAAGCTGCTCAAGCGCTATCTGGCCACCCCCATGCGGCGGAGCGATTTCCTGCTGGCGCTCACCAGCAGCCGACTGGTGCTGATGTTGATCGAAGTGGCGCTGCTGCTGGGCTTCGGCGTGCTGGTGTTCCACATGAAGGTGCTGGGCTCGCTGGCCACCATTCTGCTCGTGGGAACGGTGGGCGCGCTGTCGTTCGCCGGCGTGGGCCTGCTGACCGCCTGCCGCGCGGAAAAAATCGAGAGCGTCAGCGGGCTCATCAACCTTGTGATGCTGCCTATGTGGGTGTTCTCCGGTGTCTTCTTCTCCTACGAGCGCTTTCCCGCGGTGGTGCAGCCGTTCATCAAGGCGCTGCCGTTGACGGCGCTCAACGACGCGCTGCGCGCCACCATTCTCGAGGGCGCGCCCCTCACCGCTCAGGGCAGCCGCATTTTGATCATGGCGATTTGGGGTGGCGTGTCGTTTGTGCTGGCGGTGAAGTGGTTCCGCTGGGTGTGAAAAGACCGGTAGTCGGCGGTCAGGAGTTAGGAGTCAGCGCGGAGGCGTTGCAGGCAGATCCTTTTCCACCCCACACCCTTCCTTTGATTTGTCATGCTGAGCGCAGCGAAGCACCTGCTTTTGACTTCGTGCTCGAGCAGAATTCTCAGCGCTGCGTGCGAGATGCTTCACGGCTGAAGCCGTTCAGCATGACGCCTTCCTATTGAAGGCGTGCAGTTGGTCAGGGCCCGCGCCGCAGCCGCCCGGACGACGGCGCTACAGCTCAGGAGCCAGCAACGTCCTTGCTTCCACTACGCACAACTCCGTTTGATGTTGTCATGCTGAGCGCAGCGAAGCACCTGCTTTTGACTTCGTGCTCGAAGAATTCTCAGCGCTGCACGCGAGATGCTTCAGGGCCGAGGGCCCTTCAGCATGACGCCTCGGCGGGCGGGACGCCCGCGAGACAGCCGGCCAGAGGCCGGCGCTACGTCGGCGAGTGCGCGCTCACGATCAAACACTGCAACGACGCCCTCGATGTTATTTACCGTCCGGGCAGCGCCAAGCCCCTGATCATGCAGTGCACCAGCGATTCAATCTGCGCGGGGGTTAGCTGCTCACCAAATGCGGGCATGCCGCTTTGTGTGCCGCTGGTGACAGCGCCGAGCAGGTCTTTGTCTGCGCGCGACTGCTGCCACGAGGGATCGCTGAAATCAGGAGTATGCCGGGAGGCAATGCCCTTGCCGTCAGGACTGTGGCAGACGGCGCAGCGCTGGGCAAACGCCTGGTTAGTTTCGCCGCACTGCGGGATCGCACCTGGGCTGGACGCCGCAGAGGTAGCCGTGGCCGGGGTTTCGGTAAACGGAGCAGCATAGCTCCAGGTCTTAGCTGGCGGCGCGCCCGGCGGGCGCACTGCAAAGGCGTACACCGAGCCATCATGAGTTGTGGCGAAGACCTTGCCGTCGCCCACGGCCAACCCGGAGAAATGAGTCCAGCCGGTCATCGTGTTTCCGCTCGACCAGAGCTGTCGTCCGGTGCGGGCGTCGAGCGCATACAGAATGGCGTGGCCAGTGTTCAGATCTTCACGGTTGTGCAGAAGCTTGTTGATGTCGCCATTCTGCACTTGCTGCGGATTTTCGCCCGTGCCTACAACAAGAGCGACGCCACCGGCAATCGCCACCGGGTCGGGCACGGTAATATCCTCCGAAATCCACGCCGGCTGCAGCGTCGGGCTGCCATCTTTCGCGCTCACAACCTTGAACGCCATCACGCTGCCTGATTTCACCGGCCCGTAGCTCTGCGGAAACTGAGCCGCCTGCGTGGGTTGTCCCCATGAGGGAACATACAGCCAGGTCGTCCCGTCGGAATCGTGCCACGCGGTCATCGCGCCCCAGATGCCGTTGGCCTCAAAGGTCTGCTGCTGGTTGGTGTAACGGGGAGAGACGTAGGAAGCGATACGGTGCTGCGGGCCGGACATAGTAGCCGCGTCCGCCAGGTAAACCGCGCCTTCCTTGCCGCCGGTGGCGACCAGCACGCGGTTATGCCAACGGAAGATGGCGGGCGTGGTAGTGCCCATGTCGAGGTCTTTGCGCGTCAGGTACTCCCAGTCGGCGGGCGTGTAATAGCCGGCCAGTGCGAGCGTGCTAGGCGCAAGCTTGACCACCGTATCGCCAAACATATTGGCCGCGGGGTCGAAGGGAGCATCGCCGGTGGCGCCGTAGACAAAGCCGTCAAAATCCACCGCCGGGCCGCCGCGGCCCCAGATGCCGGCGCCGCAAAACGATTTGTTGCACACGCCGGTAGTAGGGAAGAAGACCACCGGCCTGCCCGGCGCATCAGGATTCATGGCGGCGATGCCGGAGCGCGCGTTGTTGCAATCCTGCGACAGACTGGTGTAAAGCACGCCGCCGGAGTAATTCAGGCTCCACATCTTGGAATATGCGGGCACAAAGCGGGCCGGCGTCATGAGTTGATGACCATCGGCGAGCGC
>DASSQB010000527.1:0-2977 GCA_035702725.1 Terriglobales bacterium
AGCGCAAGGCTTCGTAAATTTTCGACTTATGAGAATCGCCGCCACCGCGGACCTGCACTTCACGCCTCAGAACTACGACCGCATTCGCGAGCAGATGTCGCGCGTGCGCGACCAGGCGGACCTGCTGGTGCTGGCGGGCGATCTCACCAATTACGGCAAGCCCCAGGAAATGGAATCCCTGCTCAATGCCCTGGTGCGCATCCGCCTGCCCATCGTGGCCGTGCTCGGCAACCACGACTACGAAAGCGGCCAGGAAACCGAACTCATGCGCATGATGACCGAGGAAGGCATTAAGGTGCTCGACGGCACCGCCTATGAGCGCGACGGCGTAGGCTTCGCCGGCACCAAGGGTTTCGCCGGCGGCTTTGGCCGGGGCGTGCTTACCGCCTTCGGCGAAGCTCCCATCAAGGCTTTTGTGCAGGCGGCCATTGACGAGGCTCTCAAGCTGGAGCGCGCTATGGCCCAGCTGCGCACCGAAAAACGCATTGTGGTGATCCACTATGCCCCCGTCGGCGCCACCGTGCAGGGCGAAGCCGCCGAAATTTATCCCTATCTCGGAACTTCGCGCCTGGCCGAAGTGGCTGACCGCCACGGCGCCAATCTCGTCCTCCACGGCCACGCCCATCACGGCTGCATGGACGGCAAGACCACCGCCGGCATTCCCGTCTACAACGTGGCCCTGCCCCTGCTGCAGTTGCAGAACCCGCCCATTCCCTACCGCATCTTCGACATCTGAGGTCTAACGCCGACCTCTCGCCGGCAGCCTTGCGAAGCAAGGCGTCATTCCGAGGGCCTTTCAGGCCCGAGGAATCTCGCGTGCACCGCCACTGCCTAAAGCTTGCGGAACAAGGACCCTCCTGTGAACTTTTTCCCTTCCAGCCGCGTATTCTTACTGTTCGCCCCGGAGGTGAAGTGTGCGCCTGAAGACCCTTGCCCTTGCCGTTCTCCTGCTGGTCATAGCCGCCCACGCCGACGAATGGAAAAAGGATTATTCCGTTACCGGCACGCCCGAGGTAAAGGTGGACAGCAACGACGGCAACATTGAAGTCACCACCGGCAGCCAGAACACCGTCTCCGCGCGCGTCATTACCTCAGGCTGGCGCATCGGCGTCGGGCATGTGCACATCGTGGACCAACAGAAAGGCAACCGCATCGAACTCGAGGTGCGCACCCCGCACATCGTCTTCTTTGGTGTCAGCCGCCACTCGATCCGGGTGGAGTTGACCGTGCCCAGGAACAGCAACCTCGACCTGCACAGCGGCGATGGTCGCATCTCACTGGCCCAGGTTGCGGGTGACCTGCGTCTGAACAGCGGCGATGGCGCCATTGAAGCCAGTGGCCTGGATGGCCGCCTGAACGCCACCACCAGCGACGGCCACATCAGCGTGCAAGGCCGCTTCGACCAGCTCGACCTCCGCACCGGCGACGGCAGAATTGAAGCCGAGGTCGCCTCAGGATCGAAAATGCAGTCCGGTTGGAGCGTGCGCAGCGCCGACGGCAGCGTCCGCCTCCGCCTGCCGCAGAATTTTGCTTCCGACCTCGACCTGCGCACCGGCGATGGCCACATCAACCTGGATTTCCCGGTCACCGTTTCCGGCCGCTTGAGCCCTTCCAGCATCCACGGCAAGCTCAATGGCGGCGGCGAGTTGCTGGAGGTCCGCACCGCCGACGGCAGCATCAGCCTGGAGCGCCAGTAGTACCGTCACATTCCTGTCATTCTGAGGAAGCGCGAGCCGCGCCTCGCGGTGAGCGCGACGAAGGACCTATGCACTTCCGGCACTAATTGACAACGGTACCCGCATCGCGCTATCCTTCATGGCGAATAAAAAGCGAATGCGCTCCTTATGGCATCCCTCCCCCTGCTTTCGGATACCGCCCCCAAACCCCTGGTCGGCATTGCCCGCCTCGCCGCTCAGGGCGAGTTCATCCAGCCCGGCCACGACGTAGAGTTCTTCACCCTGCCCGTGCGCTCGCTGCTCAACCGCTGCGATGTGCCGCGCATGCCATTTTCCTGGACCATCAACCCCTACCGCGGCTGCGAATTCGCCTGCAAGTACTGCTACGCCCGCTACACCCACGAATTCATGGAGCTCCGCGATGGCGTGGACTTTGAGCGCAAAATCTACGTCAAGCAGCATGCCGCCTGGATGTTGCGCCGCGACCTTAAAAAGGTGAAGCCCGGCGAAGAGATTGCCATCGGCACCGCCACCGACCCCTACCAGCCCGGCGAGCGCCGCTATGGTGTCACCCGCGCCATCCTGGAAGAACTGGCCCAGCATCATGGGCTGGACCTGGGCATCGTCACGAAATCCAACCTGGTGCTGCGAGACCTCGATCTTCTGCGCGAAATTTCCCGCCACAACCAGCTTTTCGTCAACCTGACCATCACCACGCTGAACACCGACCTGGCGCGCATCCTCGAGCCGCGCGCCCCCCGCCCCGACCTGCGCCTGGAAGCTATGCGCAAGCTCAACGAGGGTGGCGTGGCCGCGGGCGTCATCTGCGCCCCGGTGCTGCCCGGCATCACCGACTCGCCCCGCGACCTGGAAAACCTGGTGCACGCTGTCGCCCAGGCCGGCGGCAAGTACATCTACGCCAACCCGCTCTTCCTCAAGCCTTGCTCCGCCGCCATCTTCCTTCCCTTCCTGGAAAAGGAATTCCCCGAACTGGTGGAAAGTTACCGCCAGCGCTATGGCGAACGCGCCTTCGTGTCCGCCTCATATCGCAAGCGCATCTCGCAGCTCTTCGCCAAATTTCGGGAGAAGTATGGGATCCGCGGCGACTACGGCCGCAATAGTGTGCGCACTCACCTCGTGCTTCAGACCGACGAGCAGCTCCCGCTGTTCTAAAAACCAACCACCACCGCCCAGGGGCCGGGTGTGCCAATGAATCTTTTCAGAATGTCATCCTGAGCGAGCGCGAATTGAGCGCAGCGAAATGAGCCCGAGTCGAAGGACCTTGCGTCATCATCCGCCAG
>DASSQB010000528.1:0-3202 GCA_035702725.1 Terriglobales bacterium
GTTGGCATTCCTGAGCGGATGCGGGGGTTCCAGCTCCAGCCAGTCCACCGCCCCGGTTGTGCCGAATCCGGCAGTCAGCCTGCGCCAAGTTGTGAGTGGATTGACGGCTCCACTTGATTTGCAGGAACCAGACGACAATAGCGGGCGGCTGTTTGTAGTGGAGCAGGGCGGTATGATCCGCATTGTGCAAAATGGCGCCCTGCTGCCGGCTGCATTTCTCGACATCAGCAGCAAGGTCCACCTGGAGGGGGAAAGCGGGTTGCTGGGCCTGGCATTTCACCGCAATTATGCGCGAAACCCGCGTTTTTTCGTGAACTATGTGCGCCAGGAATCGAACGGGCAACTGCAAACGGTGATCGCGGAATTTCGCGCGTCCGCCGCCAATCCCAACCAGGCCGATGCTGCCAGCGAGCGACAACTGCTTGTGGTTGACCAGCCTTTCTCCAATCACAAGGCGGGGCAGCTCGCTTTTGGCCCCGATGGCGACCTGTACTTCGGGTTGGGTGACGGGGGCAGCGGAGGCGATCCCTTCGGCAATGGGCAGAACCGGCAAACACTGCTGGGCAAGATGCTGCGCATTGATGTAGATGCGCCACCCAGCCCCGGTCTGGAGTACGCCATTCCGCCTGACAATCCGTTTGCTGGCGGTGGTGGCCGCCCGGAAATCTGGGCATATGGTCTGCGCAATCCCTGGCGTTTTTCTTTTGATCCGCCCAGCGGACGCATGTTCATTGGCGACGTGGGCCAGGACCACTACGAAGAAGTGGATCTTGGACAGAACGGCGCCAATTACGGGTGGAACATCATGGAAGGGATGCACTGCTTTAATCCTCCCACTGGGTGCAATCAGAGCGGCCTCACCTTGCCGATTGCCGAATACGATCACACCATCGGGAATGCCATTATCGGCGGCTATGTTTACAGAGGAACGATTGCGGCGCTGCAAGGAAAATATGTGTTTGCTGATTTAACCGGGAAAGTGTTCACGCTCACGGAGGAACCACCGGGAACCTGGACGCGCGCCACGTTGCTTTCGCCCGGCACCCAGATCAGTTCACTGGGGCGGGATCAGGCGGGGGAATTGTATGTAATCGAGACCAGCGCCGGGAGTCTGCTGCAACTTGTGGCCCAGTAGCGACTCGGCACCGCGCGCAAGGTGGGCCGGCGCTGAACTGCATTAGCACCGCTCCCAGGTCGTTCGCGGCCCCGCAGCCGGCGCGCTTTACTAATTTTCACCCACCGTGGACAATGATTGTTTGCCCAGTTAGCGGGCAGAGAGCAGGGAGACTTCATGGTCGCAACCGGCGAACTCATACGTCTGATGAATTACGTGGACGACATTTCCACCACCTTGCGGCGCATTGTCGCCACCATTCCCATGATGGATGACGATGAGCGCAAGCGCCTTTCCGAATACATGCGCAAGGTCGAGCCCAACTACGATTCCGTGCTGCAGCAACTGGAGAAGGGCGGGAAGTAGTGGAAGTTCGCACCGTGGCCGTGATCGGCGCGGGCGCCATGGGCCGGGGCATAGCGTACGCAGCTGCGCTGAGCGGCTATCGCACCATCCTGGAAGACATCCTTCCCGCTGCCCTGCGCCGCGCCGAAAGTGAAATCCGCAACCATCTGGCCGCGGCGGTGGATGTGGGCGCGCTAGCCGCGCCCGCTGCGCAAGCTGCCCTGGGGCGGCTGGAGTTTGCGCGTTCGGTGGAAGAAGCCGCTCGCCAGGCCGATCTGGTCATCGAAGCCGTCCCCGACGAATTGGAATCCAAGCTCGAGATTTTTACCCTGCTCGACAAGATTTGCCGCCCCGCCACTATCCTGGTGACAAATACTTCTACGCTGAGCGTCAGCGAAATCGCCTCTGTCACCTACCGCGCCCCGCGCTGCGTGGGTATGCGTTTTACGAAGCCCAGGCAGAACACGCGGTTGGAAATCGTCCGCGGGTTGCAAACCGATGAGAGCACGGTGGCCACCGCCGTCGAGGTAGGCAGGCGCATGGCCAGACAGACCGTGGTCATCAGGGAGCAGGAGTCAGCCATCAAAAGTCGCCAGGCAGCGCCCGAGTGAGTTGTACGGTTTAAGGCCTCTGGGGCAGACCGCACCCCGCTAGTCCTGGCGCACGGCAACAACCGCCAGACGTCCACCCGCCTCCGGTCCTTCGGCCTTGTACGGAGTCTTCGAAAATCCCTTATACGCCCCGACGAAATGCAAGCCGGCGCGTTGCAACAATTGGACGACCTGGGTTGGTGTATAGCAACGCCAGTCAGCGTGCTTCTCCCCTGAACCATGAGGGCCTGACCAATACCAGTTGAGACGCACCACCCCCGCAATTGCGTCGAACTCAGGCTCATCAATGAAAAGGGTACCGTCCTTGAAGCGTCGTGATGCTTTGGAAGCGCGAGCGATGAAGGCGCACATCAAGTCACGATGATTTGTCTCCACAAGAACGCGTCCTCCCGGCCGAACTGCCTCGCGCAGAGTTCGGAAGATAGCCACGTCGTCATCTTCGGTGCCGTAGCCGAAGGAGGTGAAGATGTTGCAGGCAATATCGAAACCCGAATCGGGCAGAGGAGAGCGCAGCTCGTGTTTGCGATAACGCAGGCGCTCCGGGGATAGATCGCCGCGGCTGCGTTCGGCGAACCTCAGCATATTCTCCGATTGATCCACGCCGAGCACGCTTGCGCCTAAGAGGGCAAGCGGTCGTGAGAGCCTGCCCCAACCACAGGGCGCATCCAGGAGCCGGCAGCCGGGAGTGAGATCAAGCATGGACCATAATTCGGCAGCCTGCTTCGTGTCCGTCTCCGGACTGAACATTTGACTGAATATCCGGAAGTATTCATCGTCGAAGAACGTTTTCCACCACTCGCTCACGGTACTGCCTCCTCAGACACAGTTAATCAGAATTCGCATTTTCTGCAAGGCCGCGTGCTCAGGATCAAATTTCCTGTGTTGTGGTTCTCTGTGTCTCCGTGTCTCTGTGGTGGATTTGAGTGTGCTCTCGCGGGGCGATTCCGGAATTGACAATGGCGGAGGGTGCGCAAGCTACCTTCGTAATCGCCCCCTTGTTCTTGCACCCCCTACAATCGCCCTAGCCACACTCAGCTTCTCAGCATGCCCAAGGACCCAGTGCGCGGCGCCAGTCCCACACCAGGCGCCCTCCTGCCTGGAGAGATGCGGCGCATTGAGGGCCGGGAGTGGT
>DASSQB010000529.1:0-5037 GCA_035702725.1 Terriglobales bacterium
GATGAAGCACGGGCCCAACGCGCTGATTGATGAGAACCTGCCGGTGGTGATCGTGGCCACGCGCGACCCGGCCGATGCCGGCTCCATGGTGCGCTACGAAAAGACGCTGTCGAATCTGAAGGAAGTGAAGGCGCGCTCCGGCCAGGTGATCGCCCTGGCCACCGAGGGTGACGAGGAGATTCGCGAGGCCGCCGACCAGGTGCTGTGGATTCCGCCGGCGCCGGAGCTGCTGCTGCCCATTCTGGAGATCGTGCCCCTGCAACTGCTGGCCTACCACATCGCCGTGCGCCGCGGCTGCGACGTAGACCAGCCCAGAAACCTGGCCAAGTCCGTGACGGTGGAATAGGGAAGACCTGTGTGGAGGCGGGGCTCTGCCCCGCCTGGGCGGGTCAAAGACCCGCCCCCACACGTCAATTGTTAATCAGAAAAGTTTTTACCACCGAGACACCGAGCGCCGCCGAGAAACACGTTCCTACGGAAATAACGTTTCTGCATGTTCCCTTTCCGCAAGTGTCATTCCTGAGCTTACCTGACCCAAGCAATGTCATCTCGAGCTCAAAATAATGTCATCCTGAACGCACTCACCGTGCACACGTGCGTCTTGTAGATTTCAGCGAGAACTCCTTGGAACGGTCGCGATTATGCCGGCAGTGCAGGGGTCCTTCGGCTCGCGCCACTCCGCTCAGCATGACATTGATAAAAGTTTTTCTCGGCGGCGCTCTGCGTCTCGGCGGTGCAATCATTCTCCCAGCCACGCTCCGAACGGCCGCAGTGAATCCACGTGGTCGAAGATGATTTTGGTGGCCCCCACAATGGGAATGGCCAGCACCAGGCCCATGGCTCCCCAAACCCATGCCCAAAACAAGAGGGAAAGCGTCACGGCCAGCGGATTGAGCTGGGCACGTCGCCCGACCATCTTGGGATAGAGCACGTTCATGGTCACCAGGTGCACGGCGAGCACGGTAAGCACCACGATAATGATCCCGGTGTGGGTCAGCACTCCGATGCCGCCCGCCAGCGGCGGGATGATTCCCAACACCAGCCCCAGATAGGGAATCAGGCTGGCAAACCCGCTGATAATGCCAATAAAATAAGGATAAGAGATTCCCAGCTGCCAAAACACCAGGCTGCTGATCACGGAATTGATGACGCCCACCACGACGTTCCCAATAATGAAGCCACGAATCATGGTGGATATGCGCCCCACCGTTCGATGCGCCATTAGCCGGTGTTCCTTCGGAAACAGCTGCACCGTGGCCCGGTGGGCATGGTCCTTCCAACTGAGCATGAAATAGACGAGGAAGGGGATAAAGCTCATGGCGAGGATAACGTCGCCAACCACCCCTGCTCCGCCCTCCAGGAAACGCAAGAGGCTTGGTCCTTCCTGCACTTCTACCGGTATCGGTTTCTGCTCATGCGGTCCCTTGAGCACCTTGGAAGTATTTTGCTCAATCTTGCTGGTCTTGCTGGTGATTTTGGCCACTACGGCGTGGATTTCGGCGGAATACCTGGGGAGCTCCTGCCCGAAAGCTACTGCCCGGTTGTAGAAGACATACGTAGCGCCCCCAAGCACCGCCACCAGGCACGCCACAGCGATGAGCGCGCCCACCGCGCGGGGCACTCGCCAACTATGCAGGCGATCCACCAGCGGCTCCAGGATAAAGGCGATCAACAAGGCCACCGATACGGTAACCAGCGGCACTCGCGCAAAATAAAAGACAGCGATTCCGGCAATGACGGCGACTGCTACCTGGGCCATGCTGGCGGCGCGAATGTTGGCATGGAGCAGTTCGTGCTCCTCTCCAAGCTCGGCAACTGTCTCGGCAGGCATTACCACCTCAGGACTCGCAGGCGGAGGCTGCACTGGGAAAGGCTTGACCGGCTGGCTCTCCGGTTCTGAAGGCGGCGACTTGCGTTGCGAACTTTGATTAGAGGACATAGACAGGACGCGGCCGCAACAGGGCTACTGCTGAGATGCGGGAGACTCAAACTGGGCGGTGTAAGCAGTCAGCAATCAGCAGTCAGCACTCAGCCGGGCGAACGGTGGCGTTGTTATTCAGCCTCCGAACGGTAACTCTGTTGACGATAGTCTCGGCTGGCTGAGGGCAGGATGGCCAGGCGATCTAGGCATCAAACTCCAGGGCTGAGTGCTGATGGCTAGCTCTTTTGCTTGCACCCCACCGCCCTCGGAGGACATCTAAAACATTGACAGTAACACACTCAAGTCCTATCATGGTTGCGCTATAAATGCAGAGCTGGATAAAACCGACATAGTTTTCAATCACTTACAGCAAGGTTCAAGCGCAGGAGGCAGTGGCAATGGCAAAGATTATCGGTATTGATTTGGGCACCACCAACTCGGTGGTTGCCGTCATGGAAGGCGGCGAGCCCAAGGTGATCGCCAACGAGGAAGGCGGTCGCACCACCCCTTCGGTGGTCAGTTTCACTAAGACCGGGGAGCGCCTGGTGGGCCAAGTGGCCAAGCGCCAGGCGATCACCAACCCGGAAAACACGGTTTATTCCATCAAGCGCTTCATGGGAAGGCGCTTCGAGGAAGTCAACGAAGAAATGAAGATGGTCCCCTACAAGGTGGTGCGTGACGGCGACCACGTAGCGGTGGAGATCAGCGGGAAGAAGTACACCCCGCCGGAAATCTCGGCCCTGATTCTGCAGAAGCTGAAAAAAGCGGCAGAGGACTACCTGGGCGAGAAGATCACGGAGGCGGTCATCACCGTTCCCGCTTACTTCAACGACGCGCAGCGGCAGGCCACCAAGGACGCCGGTCGCATCGCCGGGCTGGATGTGAAGCGCATCATCAACGAACCTACGGCGGCGGCGCTGGCCTACGGTCTGGACAAGAAAAAAGACGAGACCATCGCGGTCTACGACTTTGGCGGCGGCACCTTCGACATCTCCATTCTGGAAGTAGGCGAGGGTGTCATCGAGGTCAAGGCAACCAATGGCGACACCCACCTGGGCGGCGACAACATTGACCAGAGGATCGTGGACTGGCTGATTGACGAATTCAAGAAGGACGAGGGCCTGGACCTGCGCGCCAAGGGCAACGAAATGGCGCTGCAGCGGCTACGCGACGCCGCCGAGCGCGCCAAGATCGAGCTCTCCACCACCATGGAGACCGAAATCAACCTGCCCTTCATCACCGCCGACGCCGGCGGCCCCAAGCACCTGGTGAAGCGACTGAGCCGCGGGCGTCTTGAGGAAATGGTGCGCGACATTATTGAGCGCTCCCTCGGCCCCTGCAAACAGTGCATGAAGGACGCCGGCATCAGCGCCGACAAGATCAACGAAGTGGTGCTGGTCGGCGGCCAGACCCGCATGCCCCGCATTCAGCAGCTGGTGAAAGAGCTGTTTGGGCGCGAAGGCCACAAGGGCGTGAACCCGGACGAGGTGGTGGCGGTGGGCGCAGCCATCCAGGGTGGCGTGCTCAAAGGCGAGGTGAAGGACCTGCTGCTGCTCGACGTGACCCCCCTGACGCTCTCCATCGAGACGCTGGGCGGCGTGGCCACCTCGATGATTCCGCGCAATACTACGATTCCTACGCGCAAGACGGAGACGTTCTCCACCGCGGCAGACAACCAGACCTCAGTCGAGGTGCACGTGCTGCAGGGCGAGCGGCCCATGGCGGGGCAGAACCGCACCCTGGGCAAGTTCCACCTGACCGGCCTTCCGCCGGCTCCGCGCGGCGTGCCCCAGATCGAGGTGACCTTCGACATTGACGCCAATGGCATCCTCAACGTAACCGCCAAAGACATGGCTACGCAGAAGGACCAGAAGATCACCATCACCTCTTCTTCCGGTCTGTCGAAGGAGGAAGTGGAGCGGATGGCCAAGGAAGCCGACTCGCACTCGGCCGAGGACAAAGCCAAACGCGAGGAGATCGAGGCCCGCAACCAGCTCGACTCGATGGTTTACAGCGTCGAGAAGATGCTGCGCGAGCATGGCGACAAGATCTCCGGCTCCGAACGCGGCGACGTGGAGAACGCGGTGGCCGATGCCAAGAAGGCGCTGGAGTCCAACGACAAGGACCAGATGAACAAGGCGCGCGAGCGCCTGACAGCGGCGCAGCACAAACTGGCGGAGCAGATGTACCGCTCGGCCCAGCCGCAGGGCGCACCCGGTGATGGTCCGCAGCCTGGCGCCGGTCCGCAACCCGGTGGCAATGGCGAAGCCAAGAAGGAAGGCGAGGTCATTGACGCCGAGTACGTGGACGTGGACGAGAAGAAGTGACCGCGTTTAGCGGGCTGAGCCCCGCTGCGATCCTCCTGAGCGCAGCGAAGGATCTTTTTGTGTGGAGGCGGGGCTTCGCCCCGCCCTGGACGGGTCGAAGACCCGTCCCCACACAGGCATGCAAGCCTCTGGGTGGCTAAGCGATAAGGTTTTTGGGTGGAGCAGCGCTTTAGAGCTGCAGTTAGAACCGGAGTGGGGACAGGCTTCAGCCGCTGAGGGACGTACCTGAGGGGCTAAAGCCCAAACTCAATCTAGCGCGGTAATGCAGGCCTGAAGGCCTGCTCCACCCCAAAAAGAGGCCCGCCCAGGGACCACCTTCAGCCGCGCCGAACCGGCAAAAAGTTATTCGGGCTTTACCCCTGCAAGGGTTTCAAGGGAGAAACAAAGTGCAATTCGCAGTCAACGGTAACGAATATTTTCTGAGCTTTGTGCCGGAGGAAGGGCAGTGGTTTGTGTTCACGCCCACGGCGGAGGGCTTGCAGCGCGTTCCGGTGGTGCACGACGATGAGCTGCCCATCGGCAACCCGATCGTTGTCATCCCGGAAGATGAAGGCCCAAAAACGATAAACTGACTGGACACTGGGAACTGTCTAGTGATTTTCAATGCCGACTCAAACCAAGGATTATTACGGGGTTCTCGGGGTCAAAAAAAACGCCTCCACGGACGAGATCCGCAAGGCGTTCCGCAAGCTCGCGCGCAAGTACCATCCTGACGTCAACCCTGGCGACAAGGCCGTCGAGGAGCGCTTCAAGGCCATCTCCGAGGCCAACGACGTTCTCAGCGACCCC
>DASSQB010000530.1:0-2780 GCA_035702725.1 Terriglobales bacterium
AGGGCGGTTCGCTTGCGAACCGGCTGCCGAGTCGAAAGACCTTGTGTTTTCAAGCCTCCGACCGCAAAGTGCTTCGACTTGCCTCGCCGCAGAGCGGCTCCGGCTCACTCAGCCTGACAGTCAGAAAAGTCAACGCTGCCCTGTGATCCCTGTATTTGACCTTCTGCCCGCCGGGGGCTACTCTATCCGGCCTTAGGGGGTGTGCCATGCTCAAAGGCTTCCGGCAGTTTGTGCTGCGGGGCAGCGTAGTGGATTTGGCCGTCGGCGTGGTCATCGGCGCCGCTTTCGGCACGGTGGTGACTTCGTTCGTCAAAGACCTGCTCACTCCGTTCATCGCCGCCATTGTGGGTAAGCCGGACTTTGGCGGGCTCAGCTTCACCATCAACAACAGCACGTTCCTCTATGGCGACTTCATCAACGCCGTAGTTTCCTTTGTCCTGATCGCCGCGGCAGTTTACTTCTTCGTGGTGACGCCCATTAATGCTCTAGTGTCGCGTGCCCGCAAAGAACCGCCTGCCGATCCCACGACGAAGAAGTGCCCTGAGTGCCTGAGCGAGATTCCCATTGACGCGCTGCGCTGCGCCTTCTGCACCAGCAGCCTGGGTGAGGTGCGGGCGAAGGCGGTGTGAAAACCAGCAATCAGCTGTCAGCATTCGGCACTCAGCCAGTAAGGACGATGCCGGGTTCATTGAACCTATTCCCCGGGCTGAATGCTGAGGGCTGAGGGCTGATTGCTTTGCGCCATCTGTAAACCTCTGATTCTCAGCCTGTTGTGCCTCCAGATACCTATCATTTCGTGCCTCAAAAATGTGCTCCGCTGTGGTAGAATAAAGTACGGGTCGAGTTGCGCTAACTGCATCTAAATTCAATAACTTGTAAGAAATTGGGAGAGTCAAGAAATGCGCTCCTCCCGCGCCCGACCTGCGTGCTTATTTACGGAGCTGAATGGCCAGCAAAGCAACTTCCCTCAACGATACCGCCGCTGCTGATTCCAAGCTGAAAAACGGCAAGCCTGCAGCCAATGGCAAGCCCAACGGCGCCAACGGCACCACGCAAGACTACACCGCTGAGTCCATCAAGGTGCTGGGCGGCATGGAAGCGGTGCGCAAGCGCCCCGCCATGTACATCGGTTCCACCGGCGAACTCGGCCTGCACCACCTGGTGTACGAAGTGGTGGACAATTCGGTGGACGAAGCCCTGGCCGGCTTCGCCGAAAAAATTGACGTCACTATTCACGACGACAATTCCATCACCGTGGTAGACGACGGCCGCGGTATTCCCGTGGAAGCCATGGAAGTTGATGGCGAGAAGGTGCCGGCTGCGCAGGTGGTGATGACCAAGCTGCACGCCGGCGGCAAGTTTGACAGTTCCACCTACAAAGTTTCCGGCGGACTGCACGGCGTGGGCGTTTCATGCGTGAACGCGCTAAGCGAAGAGCTGACGTTGGAAATCAAGCGCGACGGCTTTGCTTGGGAACAGACTTACTCCAAGGGGGACCCGACCAGCAAGCTGAAGAAGATGGGTCCGGCGAAGAAAACGGGCACCAAGGTGCATTTCAAGCCCGACACGACCATCTTCTCCGTCACCGAGTACAACTTCGACACGCTAGCCCAGCGCCTGCGTGAGCTGGCCTTCCTGAACAAAGGCCTGCTCATCACGCTAACCGACGAGCGCACTTCCGATCCCAAAACCGGCGAGGCCAAGAAGGCGGAGTTCAAGTACAACGGCGGCATCGCCGAATTCATCAAGCACCTGAACAAGGGCAAGAGCGTGCTGCACGACCGTCCCATCTACATGGAGGACGACCGCGACGGCGTACACATGGAGATCGGCCTGCAGTACAACGATGGCTACTCGGAGTCTGTGTTCAGCTTCGCCAACAACATCAACACGGTGGATGGCGGCACGCACCTGAGCGGCTTCCGCACCTCGCTGACTCGCACCATCAACTATGCCGGCCAGCAGCTCGGCCTGTTCAAGGATGTAAAGGAAAACCTGACTGGAGACGACGTGCGCGAGGGCCTGGTGGCGGTGATCAGCGTAAAACTGCCGCAGCCGCAGTTTGAAGGCCAGACCAAGGGCAAGCTGAACTCCGATATTGCCGGCACCGTACAGGCCTTTATCAACGAGCGCCTGGGCGCTTTCTTCGAGCAGAACCAGCCGGTGGCCAAGCGCGTCATCAACAAGGCCATTGACGCTGCTCGCGCCCGCGAGGCGGCGCGCAAGGCCCGCGACCTGACCCGGCGCAAGGGCGCGCTGGACGGCGGCGGCCTGCCCGGCAAGCTGGCTGACTGCTCGGAACGCGATCCCAATCGCTGCGAGCTCTTTCTGGTGGAGGGCGAAAGCGCCGGCGGCACCGCCAAGCAGGGCCGCGATCGCCGTTTCCAGGCCATCCTGCCGCTCAAGGGCAAGATCCTGAACGTGGAGAAGGCGCGCTACGACAAGATGCTGGGCCACGAGGAAATCCGCGCCATGATCACGGCACGGGGCACCGGCATCTCCAAAGAGGACTTCGACCCGGCCAAGCTGCGCTACGGCAAGGTCATCCTGATGACCGATGCCGACGTGGACGGCTCACACATCCGTACCCTGCTGCTGACCTTCTTTTTCCGCCACATGCAGGAGCTGATCAAGCGCAACAATGTGTTTATCGCCCAGCCGCCCCTATATGGCGTGAAGAAGGGCAAGTCGCTGCAGTACATCAAGGACGATCGCGAGTTCGTGAAAGTGATGGTGAAACGCGCCGCCGAGGGCCTGGTAGTGCGCTACGGCGAAGGCGC
>DASSQB010000531.1:0-2048 GCA_035702725.1 Terriglobales bacterium
CACCGTGTCCACCCAGGACCAGAATGTCCGCGTAATTCAGGGGGTAAAGGTACTGGCTACACGGGTGGATAACTTGGAGCGACCGCAAATGCGCACCCTCATGGACCAACTGCGCGACAAGCTGGGCTCAGGGGTGGTGATAATGGGCTCGGCTTCAGACGGCAGGGTGGCGCTGCTGGTGGGCGTCACCAAGGACCTGACCAGCCGGTTGCAGGCGGGAAAGATTATCCGCCCCATCGCCGAGCGCGTGGGCGGCTCCGGGGGCGGGCGTCCGGATATGGCCGAGGCCGGGGGCAAGAACCCGGAAAACCTCGATGCCGCCCTCAGCGAAGCCTATTCCCTGGTCGAATCCATGCTGAAATAGCAGATCCCTGTGTAGGGGCGGGGCTCTGCCCCGCCCTGCACGGGGCAGAGCCCCGTGCCCACACTTCGGTTCTGCCCATGTTCCGAACGCCGGAGCGGGACGAAGTTGTCTGGACTTGGCTGGGAAAACGTTGTATATACCCTGAATTCCGGGCCCGCTTGGGGAGGCCAACATGAACGGCGATCGGGTCCGCTTCATCACCCACCGGGGCCAGCGCATTTTGCTGGCAGACCTCAGCGGCTGCACGGCTGCCCAGGTGGCCACCATCGCCGACCTGGTTCCCAGCTATGTTACCCCCGAACCCGAGCACTCGGTGCTGATTCTGGCCGACTTCACCAACGCGCAGATAGACCGCAATGCCGTGGAACACCTGAAAAAGGCCATGGTCTTTGACCGTCCCCACATCAAGCGCTCAGCCTGGATCGGCGCCTCGGGGTTCCCCAAAGCCTTTTACGAGAATGTAAAGGCCTTCACCGTGCGTGAGTTCCCCATCTTCCAAACTCGCGAGCAAGCCCTGACCTACCTGGTGGGAGAAGATCAGGAAGAAACCCAGGAGCTGGCCTCACCGGCGTAAGTCGCCTCAACTCCGCCATTTCAAAGTGACCGGCCCCGCCATGGGGTGGCGCATCTCGCCGCCATTGCGGCGGGCGTCAAGATAAGCCTGCTTGAGCTGGAAGTACCACTTAGCCGGGCGGTCGGCGTCGTCAATCAGCATCAGGTGAGGATCGTACTTCAGGCCTTCGGCCTGCAATTCCATGGTGCGCCGGTCCTGCTCCACGAACTTGGCGAAGACGAATTTAAGCAACTCAGGGCCGAAGGGCAGCCGGCGGAAGATGTTCCAGGCGGCTACCACGTCAATGCGGCAGCGGTTGCGGGTGATGGGAGTGACCGTGGTCAGGCTGGAGAACCAGTACTTCCCTGCCCGAATCGTTTCCGAGCGCAGGTTGGGGAGCACGAAATCAATGGTGGTGGTAATGGAGTCGGCTGCAGCGTACAGGCGCAGCAGCTTATAAGGCGCGCTGTTGGAAGACGGCGTGTGCGCGCTCATACGGAAGCCGTAAGGGATGGGCTCGAACGCCTTCTGCTTCTCATGAATGCTGTGGCGTGAGCGCCACCACCAAGCCTGGTGCACAAAGGGGCCGTGCGCCGGATCCATCAGTCCAATTATTCCGTGGTCTACATTGACCGGCATTTCGGCGGTCAGGTAAGCCAGCTTGTAGCGGTCGGAAAATGTGGGCACTCGAGGCGCGGGCCCAGGCGGCTCTGGCACCTTAGTAGCACCGGCACCGGGAGGACCGGGCTCCGGGATGAATACCCAGATGTAGTCGTCGTGCTCGGCGCACGCCAGAGCGCCGGCGTAAATGCGGTCTACACGCAGTTTCTGATCGGCCGTAAGCGATGGAATCAGCTGGCATTGCCCCGTGTGGGCGTCGAATTTCCAGCCATGATAGCTGCACTCCACTTGCTGGCCATCAAAAACGCCGCAGGAAAGGGGCATGCCGCGATGTGGGCAGGCATCGCGCAGGGCGAAGGCGCGGCCCTGAGCATCGCGGCCGACGACCAGCGGGATCTCCAGCAGCATGGCCTTTTGCAGGCGATTGTGACGCACGCTCTCACTGGGCAAGGCGCGATACCAGAAGCCAAACAGCATTTCCGAGTCCGGCGCCTGGCGCTGGGGAGGGGC
>DASSQB010000532.1:0-4234 GCA_035702725.1 Terriglobales bacterium
AATGCCGATGGCCGCCAGCGACTCCAGGTACAGCTCCTGAACCTTCTCCGGCGGCGGCTTGAGGATTACCTGCAGTTGCGTGTGTTTGTAGAGCCGGTTAGGGTTCTCGCCGTAACGCCCGTCCGCCGGCCGCCGCGAAGGCTGCACGTAGGCCACCTTGTACGGCTGCGGACCCAGTACGCGCAGGAATGTTTCGGGCGCCATAGTGCCCGCGCCCACTTCCGTGTCATAGGGCTGTTGCAGCACGCAGCCGCGCTCCGCCCAGAAATTCTGCAGGCGCAGGATGAGTTCCTGAAAGGTGAGCGGATTGAGTTTTGTGGACATCCGCAGTTCGTCTCGGCACTCAGCCATCTACGGTTGGGTTCACGGGCTGAATGCTGATTACTATCTCTACAGAACCAGCCAGGCGCCGGCAGCCAACAGCCAACAGCTAAGTGCTGATTCTCTCCAGCATTCCCGCCGTTACCAGCTTCTTCTCCAGGTGCCGTTCCAAAATCTGCACCAGAAACTTGCGTAAATCGGCGGCCCGGGCCTTGGGCCACTCCAGCGCGGCAAAATTTTCTATCGGTGCCCGAAACATCTCCGCCGCCAGCGCCCGCGACTCCCGCGACATCTCCGACGAGGCCAGCCGCTTGTCTTCCGCGCACATCAGACCGTCCACCAGTGCGTGATAAAAGGCCCGGCTCCCGTTCAGTGCCGTCCCGCAAGCCACGCATTCGGAAAGCTCCGGCAGGAAGCCCACCAGCCGCGTCATCCACAGCTCAAAGTAGGTGAGCGGCATCCAGATGCGGTCACCCGCCAGTTGGTCCAGCACCGCCAGCGTCAGCCGGAAGATTGCGTCATTGGCTTCCCGGTCCGGCAGCAACTCGTCTAAAACTTCCGCCAAGTGCCCCAGCGCTACCGCGCGCGGGTACGTCACCTGTCGAGCCAGCGGCGACTCCAACACCTCGCACGAGTCCAGCCGCGCCAACTCCTGCCGCTCCCGATCATCCCAGTAGGCGCGCACATAGGTCAGAGGCTCCAGAGCACCGCCAAAACGTTTTTTCGACTTCTTCGCCGCGCGCGCCACACCGCGCACTTTGCCTTCCGCCCGCGTGAACAGCGTCACCAGCAGATCCGCCTCGCGCAGCGGATACGTGCGCAGCACGATCGCCTCTGATTCCTTCAGCGGCATGGACGGCCACCCGCCGCGGCCCCACCCGCCCGCCGCGCGCCTGAGCTGTTTCCCGGCACCGGGTCAAATCTTGATTCTAAACGTTGCACTCTGTGGATGACCAGCGTGGAAGCCGCGGACTTCAGTGGAATAAGGTGCTCCAAGAAATGCGGGCTTCAGCCCCTGATGGTCCCATCGGATCGGGCGAACTGCTAAGTGCCAACTGCTAATTGCCTTTCAACACAAAGGCGCACACCCTCCACTGGGATGTGCGCCCTGAACTTTCACTTGCAATCGGGACTACGCCGGCGTGCGACCGTAATAAGCGGCGTTGCGCTCGGTGAAGGCTTTCCACTTTTCCGGCAGATCATCCAGCGCGAAGATGGCCGACACCGGGCACACCGGAACACAGGCGCCGCAGTCTATGCATTCCACCGGGTCAATGTAGAGCATCTCTTCTTCGGCGTGCGCCGGTTCATCTTTCTTAGGGTGGATGCAGTCCACCGGGCAAGCATCCACGCACGCCGTATCCTTCGTCCCTATGCACGGTTCCGCAATTACATAAGCCATGAGCTTTGTTTCTCCTCGGAGCAGTTCGCAGTGAGGCTAACTGCCCCCAATTTTAGCAAGAATGCCTTGCGCGGTGTACAGCTTTCCACTCCCGCCGGCTCCCGGCCGTCTCCTAAGGGCAATCCGGCCGCGTCCCAAGCGGCCCGCAAGCATCTCACCCATCCCGTCCACCCACAGCGCCTTTTCACTCAACGGCAGATTTTTCCATGTTACCTGCCTCTGGCGACGTTCGGAGCGCTGCACTTCAAGTTAGCAGCTAGGCATCCAGTCGGCTTTCCTGGCCATTAAACTGACCGCGCGGGTCTTACGCTTGTTGACCACTCTCCACTGCCGCACTGACCACTGGCTTTTTACGCCGACACCAGCTCTCTCTGCCCTGCCGGTTCATACTCGCAGATATAGCCGGCCACCGCGCTCGCTGCCACCGTCAACGGGCTGGCGAGGTACATCTGTCCGGGGCCGCTGCGGCCAGGGAAATTGCGGTTCTGCGCACTGATCACCACCTGGTCGGGGCGCGTCGAAACTCCCGGACCGGCGTTGATGCACGCTCCACAGCTGGGCTCGATCACTATAGCTCCCGCTTGCTTGAACACGTCCAGGTAGCCCTTGCGCACGCAATACTCGCGCGTTTCCTGCGACCCGAACTGGATATAGAACTTGCAGCTCGAAGCCACCCGCTTGCCCTGGCGCAGCGCCTCCGCCAGCACCCGCGCGTACATGTCCATATCTTCGTTTTTTCCCGCCGTGCAGGTCCCGCCATACGCGATCTCCACCGGTACAGGCGTGTTCAGGTCGCGGATGTACTTGCCGTTCCCCGGATCGCCGGGGGTGGCCACCATGGGCGTGATGTCGGCCGCATCCAGTTCGATCACGTGGGCATACTCGGCGCCAGGATCGCTGCTCAGCCCGGTAATCATCTCCTGAGCCCGCTTGCGCTCCATGCCCCGGCGCTCAGACAGGAAATCCACTACTTTCCTGTCCGGCGCCACAATCCCGGTAAAGCCGCCGATTTCCGCCGCCATGTTGGTCATGGTGGCGCGCTCATCCACGCTCAGCTCCTCGATGGCCTCGCCCGCATATTCCATCACTTTGGCCAGCGCCTTGCCGCTACGCACATAGTCCAGCGACAGAATTTTCAGGATGAAGTCTTTGGCGGTGACGTTGGGCCGCCGCTTGCCTCGGATCACCACCTTCACACTCTCCGGCACCCGCACCCGCACATCTTTCGTGATCCAGGAATTGAACACGTCGGTTGTGCCGATGCCAAAGGCCACGCAGCCCACCGCGCCTACGTGCGGCGTGTGCGAATCCGAGCCCACGTTCAGCTGCCCCGGCAGGGCGTAGCTCTCCAGCACGATGGAGTGGCAAATTCCCTCCGAGCCTTTGCGGTCGCGCAGCTCGCCGTGCAGCTTGATGCCCCGCGACTTGGCGAAATCCTGCTGCTTGAACTTGAGCTGTGTCGCCAAATCCAGCAGACCCATCTTCCGCTTCTCTTCTGAAATCACTTCGTCCAGAAACGTCAGGTGGTCGCGGAAGAAAATAATGGTCGCGGGATCGTTGACCGGCGCTTCCTTGCCCACCAGCTGCTCGAAGAAAATAGAAGCCATGGGCGTCACATACTCATGGCTGAAGCGCAGGTCGGCGCGGGCAAAGCCGGCATCTCCGGGCTTCACCGCCGCCACCCCCACCTGGTCTTTGTCGTGGATCATGTGGCAGGCAAAAATCTTTTCCGCCACCGTCATCGGCCTGGCCTTCGTCTGAATGGGAGGCAGGAAAACTCTGCCCTGCAGCCGCGCCACATTGAACGGAAACAGTCCGCCGTACTCGATAATCTGGCGCGTGATCTCGTCCTCGCCCTGGGTGAACTCAGCCAGCAGGATCTCCTCGCCGGCGCGAAGTTTGTCAATCAGGCCGAAGTTGGTCGAGGTCAGCACCCCCAGGTTCTGGCAGTTCTGCTTGTAAATGCGCTCGATGTTTTCCGCTATCACCAGGTGGATGCCGGCGCACCGCTCGGCATAGGGCGACTGCTCCCGGCTGGAGCCCTTGCCCCTGCGCTTACCGCTCACCGCCGCCACGAACCCGCCCTTCTTCACCTCCCCCCGGCCCACCGGCAGCACCCCTCCGCACTTCAGTCCCAGGTAGGGAATCTCGCCCAGTGTCTCGTCGAAGTAGAAGCAGTAGTGCGCCGGCGTGATCTCATCGGTGGAAATGTCGTCGCGCAGCTTGGGATTGTGGGCCAGGTTCTTCGTGTCCCAGGGCAAGTCCCAGCCCGCCAGCTGCTTCTTGATCAGCTCCGGGTCTTCGGTAAGGAAGAGAATCCGCCCTTTCAACCGTACCTTGTCCGGCCGCTTCTCGATTTTTCGTTCCAGCAACGATGGAATCACGATTTATGTCCTAACACGATTTAGTCACGTCCACTGAAGTTAGATGATTTCACCTGCCCAAACCGGTATTTTAGCGCCTTTGCCGGCGGGAGACGTTGCGAGCAACGTCTCTACTTCGAATCTTGCT
>DASSQB010000533.1:0-6417 GCA_035702725.1 Terriglobales bacterium
TGATACGAATTAGCGAACGACCAACGCGACTGACCAGGCGCGGAAGCCCTGTTTCCCTTTGTTCCTTCTCGTCCTCAGCGTCTGTCATGTTGAGAGAGGGCGAACGCCCGAGTCGAAACACCCCTACGCTGATGATCGGCCCCGATTCGGTCGAAGGGAATTCTTACCAAGAACCAAAACCTACAGGAAACTCACCGGTCCGCTGTTTCAGAGTTGAAGATACTCAAGGTCCTTCGACTCGGGCCGGGATTTGTATTCCCCGCCCTCGCTCGGGGTGACAAACTAAAAATCACTTTTTCTGCAGGGCTGAAGCCCTGCTCCACCCAAACCCGGCAGCCGGTAGTTGGTAGCTAGTAGCCGGCAGCCGCTGAACCACGCTGACTCCTGACTACCGACTCCTGGCTCCTGGTTTACGAGACAGTGCGGCTGCGCCGCGCCTGCACGGGGCAGAGCCCCGTGCCCACACGCTTAACTGCAGCCTGAAGTGCTGCCGCAGCTCATGCAGCGGTAGCAGCTTCCGTTGCGCACCATGATGGAGCCGCAGACGTGGCAACTGGGGGCATCGCCCAGGTCAACGATGTCGCTAAGCAAGTCGGCGGCGTGGGCGGACTTTCCGCCGGCCAGCTTCGGGTTTCCGGCTTCAGGTTTCGCGGGAGCTTCGGCGGCTCCCGTCAGGTCGCCGGCTTCCGGCAGTTCGGCGGTTGACGGGCGCAGCCGCAGGTTCTCGAACAGCATCTGCTGCTGGCCGGTCAAAAAGCGCAGGTGCAGCCAGCGGAAGATGTAGTCCATGATGGATTTGGCGAAGCCGATGTCGGGGTTGTTGGACCAGCCGCTGGGCTCGAAGCGGGTGTGCTCAAACTTCTCGCACAGCAGCTTGAGGGGCACGCCGTGCTGCAGGGCGATGGAGACGGCCAGGGCAAAGCTGTCCATCAGACCGCTGACGGTGGAGCCCTCTTTCGCCATGGTGATGAAAATTTCGCCGGGCGTGCCGTTGGGGTAGAGGCCCACGGTGATGTAGCCCTCGTGGCCGGCGATGTTGAACTTGTGGGTGATGGAGGCGCGCTCGTCCTGCAGCTTGTGGCGCACGGCGCGCGGAGGTGCATTGAGGTCCTCGGCCTCCGCAACCGAGCTCTGCTCCGCCGGACGGCCGAGGGCGGCCGTCCCCACGTGAGCATCTTTCTCCTTTGACGTCACCATGGGCTGGGACTTCTTGCAGCCGTCGCGGTAGATGGCCACCGCTTTCAGGCCCAGCTTCCAGGACTGGATGTAGGCTTCCATGATTTCTTCGACCGTGGCCGCTTCGGGCAGGTTCACGGTCTTGGAGATGGCGCCGGAGATGAAAGGCTGCACCGCTGCCATCATCTTGAGGTGCCCCATGTAGTGGATGGAGCGGGTGCCCTTGGCCGGCTTGAAGCTGCAATCGAAAACGGGCAGGTGCTCGTCCTTGATCTGCGGCGCGCCCTCGATAGTGCCGGTGGCGTCAATGTAGCTGACGATGGCGTTGGCCTGGTCGTGGGTGTAGCCCAGCTTGAACAGGGCCGCGGGCACGGTCTGGTTGACGATTTTGATCATGCCGCCGCCAACCAGCTTCTTGTACTTGACCAGAGCCAGGTCGGGCTCCACGCCGGTGGTGTCGCAATCCATCATGAAGCCGATGGTGCCGGTGGGAGCCAGCACAGTGACCTGGGAGTTGCGATAGCCGAATTTCTCGCCGTGGGAGAGGGCTTCGTCCCAGCATTCTTTCGAAGCCTCAATCAAAGACTTCAACGCCGAGGACGCAGAGACATTCGCCGAGGACGTGGAGGAACCAATGTTGTTGACCGATGCGCGGTGCATCCTGATGACATCCAGAAAGGGCTCGCGGTTGATGTACCAGCCGGGACAGGCCGCGCCGGGCAGCGGAGCCGAGCTTGCGCCCGTCCCCACACGGGTGTCGGTCAGCCGCGACTTTACTGGCTCGGTGACCGCAATCAGGGGCTCGCACAGTTCGGCGACCTTCGACGACTGCAGGTAGGCTTCGCCGCACATGATGGCGGTGACGCAGGCGGCGTAGTCGCGGCCGGCATCGGAATCGTAGGGCAGGCCGGAAGCCATGAGCAGCGCTCCCAGGTTGGCATAGCCCAGGCCCAGCGGCCGGTAGTCGTGCGAATTCTTGCCGATCATCTCCGTGGGATAGCCGGCGTTGTCCACCAGAATTTCCTGGGCGGTGATAACCACGTCCACGGCGTAGCGGTAGGCCTCAATGTCGAAAGTGCCGTTAGGCGCGAACTTCAGCAGGTTGAGCGAGGCCAGGTTGCAGGCGGAATCGTCCAGGAACATGTATTCGGAACACGGGTTGGAAGCGTTGATGCGGGCCGTGTTCTTGGAAGTGTGCCAGCGGTTGATGGTGGTATCGAACTGCATGCCCGGATCGCCGCAGTGCCAGGTGGCGTCGGAAATTTTGCGCAGCAGTTCTGGCGCCTTGAAGGTGTCAATGGTGCGGCCGTCCACAATGGCCTTGGTGGAGAATTCGGTGTCGCGCACCACGGCGTACATGAAATCGTCAGTGACGCGCACGGAGTTGTTGGCGTTCTGGAAGAAGATGGAGCTGTAGGCTTCGGAGTCGGGCGTGGAGCCGTCGTAGCCTTCGCGCACCAGGGCGTGGGCCTTGGCTTCTTCTTTGGACTTGCACTCGATGAACTCGACGATATCGGGATGGTCAATGTTGAGGATAACCATCTTGGCGGCGCGGCGGGTCTTGCCCCCGGACTTGATGACGCCGGCGAAAGCGTCAAAGCCTTTCATGAAGCTGAGCGGGCCGCTGGCGGTGCCGCCGCCGGAGAGCGATTCGGTGGAGGAGCGCAGCGGGCTCAGGTTGGTTCCGGTTCCGGAACCCCACTTGAAAAGCATGCCTTCGGTTTTGGCCAGAGTGAGGATGGAATCGAGCGAATCGTGAACCGAGTTAATGAAGCAGGCGGAGCACTGCGGCTTGCTGTAGCCGGTGACGGAGAATTCCACCTGCTGGGTCTGCGCGTTCCAGTGCCAGTTGCGGGCGTCGGAGTTGGGCTCGATGCGGTCGCAGCCCACGTTAAACCACACCGGCGAGTTGAAAGCGGCATACTGGCGCAGCAGCAGGTAAGCAAGCTCGTCGTGGAAGGTGGCGGCGTCTTCGGGAGAGCGGAAATAGCCGCCGGCCAGGCCCCAGTCACGGATGGTTTCAGCCACGCGGCCCACCAGCTGGCGGACGCCGGTTTCACGCTCCTTCGTGCCCAGCTTGCCATGCAGATACTTTGACGCCACGATATTGGTGGCCGTCATGGACCAGTCCTTGGGCACCTCCACATCCTTCTGCTCGAAGATGACGTTGCCCTGGGCGTCGGTGATCTGGGCGGTGCGCTTCTCCCATTCCAACTCGTCGTAAGGCGAGACGCCCGGTTTGGTGAAGTAGCGGCGGAAGCTGAGGCCCGGCGCCTTCTTCTTGTTGGTCTTTTCCACGGATGTGGTGGTCAGTTTCTCTGTGACTTCGGACATGATCGCTCTCCTCGACTTCTGTCCGCTAAGCGGAGCTGGTGCTTGCGTTGTTGCTTCCGGGCTCACGCCCGGCTTTTTGTGGCGCCGCCGTCCCGGCGGCTGTTTGCCGGCCGGCAAGATGCCGGCGCTACTCCTAAAACCCGGCTGGAAGCGGCGGTGGCTCCATCTCAGCATTGCCCGTGCGCGGCTCGGGAGCTGGGGCGACCGCTTCCGCCGAGGCGGCCAGCCAGCTCTGCAGCGCTGCGCAGGCGGCCTTGCGCGCGGCCTCATCTTCCACCATGGCATAGCGCAGCAGGCAGCGGCCTTCGGCAATGCGCTCGTAAAGCGGGCTGGCGAGCGTAAATAAACGGCTCAGAGCGCGCGCCAGGTTGTCGGTCTCGGCGAACTGCACCATGGCCAGCAGGCGCTTGCCGCCGTGACTGGCCGATTCCCCCGGCGCCAGCACCTCTTCGGCAATTGCATAAATGCCCGGACTATCAGGCACCAGGAGCAGGCTAAAGCTGCTCTCGCAGCGAAACCACTTCGACCAGCTGAGCGCGAGGCGCTCGAAGCCATGTTGAGCTGCAGATTCGGCCGGCGGTCGGGCCGTGGGTTCAGTCGCCATTCCCTTGTTCCTCCCAGAAAAGATGCGCCCAAAAGCAGGAGCCCCGGGGGTTGAAAAATGAGCTTGCTAATGTCCAGCCGGCTGGGCCGGAATCGGTCACCGCGAGCGGCCCCGGGCCCCCTCCCTCAGGTCAGGCCCGGACCGTTAACTTGCCCCAAAACATCGCCTAGGACCGCCACAGTACTGCTACTTATTGGGCCTGTCAAGACGAAACCGCTACATATAGTATTTTACTGCTAAATCGTTGATCTGGCGAGGGCTGGAAAACGCTGGCGACCAAGCTTTGCACAGCCTCAAGTCGCCGACGTTACACCCGAGACCCCTCGGGGCTGAAGCCCGCTCAGAATGACTCCGGGTTAGGAGTGCGGGGTTCCGCCTGGCCGAGCAAACGCTGCTATCCGGTAAGGCTGAAGAGCACAGACTGGTTGGGGTCGTCTGCGGCGACCACGTGCGGCCGGCGCAACCCGCGAATCAGGGAAAACATGCGGGCCTCGACAGGAGCGCCCATCTCCACGTAGATGTCCTCAAAAATCTGTCGGGGCGCGATACGATGCGAGCCGTCGGAGCACTCCACCAGGTAGTCGCCTTCATGTCCGCTTTGTTCTTTGCCGGAGCCGTCCACAATGCTCAGCGGGGCGGTGAGCTGGCGGGCACGCAGCAGATAACGGGTGCGGTAGACCTTCCAATCGTCGGCATCCTTCACGGCACTTCTCCTGGGCTTCCGCCCGGCTGAAAAACGCTGATGGCCGAAGGTGATGGTTGGCTGGAGGTTTTTGGCTGGTGCAGCAGTGAAAAAAATCTACGCGTGAAGCTGGGTGGCGTCAATCCCCAAAGAGTGGTACACGACAAAATTTCTTTGCCGTGGACCAGCACGATGCAAGCGCATGCGAACACGCTCGTGACCCGCAATCCACGCAGGAAAAATGCGGCAGACTTCGCCGTGCCTCAATCGGACACTCAAGCGCGCTTGCGGGGTTGGGGAGGATTTTGCACAGCCGCCCACAGCGTTTCCGCAATTCGACCGCGGTCAAAGAGCGCTCGAACCGCTTAAACCTGGCGCCACAATTCCGCGCGCGGGTCCTCCGGATTGAGACGGGCCAGTTCCCTCAGAAGTTCCTTGGTGCGCTCGTCGCGGGGCATGGGCACGGTGACCTTTACTTCCACAATTTCGTCGCCGCGCACGCCATCGCGGGTGGCCGAGGGCACTCCTTTTTCGCGCAGGCGCAGTTTCTGTCCGCTCTGCGTGCCGGGAGGGATCTTCAGCAGCGCACGCCCATCAATGGTGGGCACCTCGATCTTGGCGCCCAGAGCCGCTTCGCTGGCGGTCACAGGAACTGTGAGGTAGATATCGTCGCCTTCGCGGCGGAAGATGGGATGCTCGCCGGTGCGGATGATCACGTAGAGATCGCCGGGCGGGCCGCCCTGAGTGCCGGCATTGCCTTTGCCTCCCAGGCGGATGCGCTGTCCGTCGCGCGTGCCCGGCTTGATGCGCACTTCCATCGGTTCCGTGCGCTCAACTGCGCCTTCTCCGCCGCAGGTGTGGCACACGGTGATGTTCTTGCCGGTGCCATGGCAGCGCGGGCACTGGGTGTTGAACTTCATGCGCCCGCCGGTTTGCGTCACCTGGCCTGTGCCCTTGCATTCGGGGCAGACGCCGGGCGCCTCCAGAAAGCCGCGCCCGTGGCAATGTCCGCAAACATCGCGGCGGGTAACCTGCAGGCGCATAACGGCTCCGCGAATCGCCTGCCAGAAGCCTACGTTGACCTGGTATTCCAGGTCGCTGCCCGGCTCCGGACCGCCGGGCTGCTGGCCTCGCCCGCTGAAAATGCCGGAAAAGATGTCGCGAAAGCCACCGCGCTTCCGTTCCGTGGTGGGGCCGCGGCCAGCACCTTCAAACAGATCGGAAAAATCGAAGCCGCTGAAATCGAACGGCACGCCCTGGGCGCCGCCTCGGCCGGCCTGGCCGCCAGGAAACCCACCGCCGCTACCGCCGCCGGCCCGCGCGTAGGCCTCCGCCGCCTCCGGGCTGATGCTGTCGGAGTAATAGCCGAGCTGATCGTAGATCTTGCGCTTCTTGGGATCGCTCAGAACGTCATTGGCCTCGGAAATCGCCTTGAAGCGCTCTTCCGCCGCCTTGTCGCCAGGATTGACGTCCGGGTGATACTTGCGCGCCAGCTTGCGGAACGCCTTGCGGATCTCGTCCGCTGACGCGTTCTTCTTGACCCCGAGAACCCCGTAGTAATCCTTGGTCTGAGTTGGCATCGAAGACTGTGGCCAGTGGTCAGTGCCCGTGGCCAGTGTAG
>DASSQB010000534.1:0-17427 GCA_035702725.1 Terriglobales bacterium
TTGCGGTAGAGGCCGTCTTCGCTGGTAGCGCGACGGGTCATCAGTTCGTGGATGGCGTCGCGGGGAGATTTGTCCTGGTGGAGGATGGCGTGAACTTGTTGAGCGATAGGCATTTCCACGCCGTATTTGTGGGCCAGGCCGACAGCGGCATTGGTGGTAAGCACGCCTTCGGCGACCATGCCGTGCATGCCGGACACGACGTCAGAAAGCTTGCGTCCCCGGCCCAGTTCCACGCCCACGGAGCGGTTGCGGGAAAGTTCGCCGGTGCAGGTTAGGACGAGGTCGCCTAGTCCGGCCAGGCCGGCCATGGTTTCGCGATGGCCGCCGCAAGCTACCACCAGACGGGTGATTTCGGCCAGGCCGCGGGTGATGAGGGCGGCTACGGAGTTGTGGCCTAAGCCCAGGCCGTCGCACATGCCGGCGGCGATGGCAATGATGTTTTTAAGCGCGCCCCCCAATTCAACCCCCACCACATCTTCGCTGGTGTAGACGCGGAAGGCGGGGTCGCTGAATTCGCGCTGCACGGACTGGGCCAGATCGGCGCCGCGTGAGGCAATGGTGATGGCTGTGGGGTCGCCGCGCGCAACCTCGCGCGCAAATGAAGGCCCGCTTAGGGCGCCCAAACGTGGGCGAAAGCCAGCGAGTTCCTGGAGAACATCGCTGATCACTTCGGTCATGCGTGACAGGGTGTCGTTCTCTACACCTTTAGTGGCGCTGACGAAGAGCATTTCGGGGCGAACCAGAGGCGCCATTTCGCGAAAGAGGCGCCGGCAGTGGTGCGAGGGCATGACGCTAACCACCAGTTCGGCGCTGGCCAGCGCTTCTTCCAGTTTGTTCGTGACGGTGACAGTTTCCGGAATGGAATTACCGGGCAGGAAGAGTTCGTTTACCCGCCGGGCGGCAATCGAGTCGCAAACTTCACGCTCATAGGCCCATAGGCGAACGGCATGTAAGCGCTTGCGGCCCAGGACAATGGAGAGGGCGGTGCCCCAGGCGCCGGCGCCAATGATGGCGATGTCGCTCACACCCGTTCTCCCTTCATCCCCGCCTCAGCGAAAAGCGGTGCTCGGTCCCAGCGAGCAGGCGCGAGATGTTCTGATGGTGCTTGGCGATGATGAGCAAGGATGCAGCCGCGGCAGCGGCGAGGACGCTCAGCATCGGCACGCCAGACTGGACATAAAACAGAAAGATAAAGATGGGCAAGGCGACAGCGGCGACGATGGAGCCCAGCGAGACGTAACGAAACAGAGCCACCAGCGCGGCAAACACGCAGATCGCAATAAGCACTGCTTTGGGCACGATGGCCACGAAAGCTCCGACACCCGTGGCTACGCCTTTTCCGCCTCGAAATTTCAGCCATACTGGAAACATGTGGCCCAGGAGGGCGCACAACGCCGTTAGTGCCATAGCAGAATACAGGTAGGGCAGAGTTATGCCGGGCGCCAGAGCCGAAGCACTAATCACAGCGAGAAAACCCTTGGTCGCATCCAGCAAGAGTGTAAGGAGGCCGAGGGCAGGGGAGGAGCGCGCGACATTAGTGGCGCCGATATTTCCGCTGCCAGTTTCGCGTATGTCGGTCCCTCGAAATATTTTCACCAGCAGGTAGCCAAAGGGAATTGAGCCGAGCAGATATCCAAGGACGGCAACCACCGCGAAATAAGTGTGTGTAGACATACCTGCTTTTACAGCAGCGGGAACCGCTGTAGCTTGGTGTACTGCGATCCCGCGGGCGAGAGCTTGCTCTGATAGAGGAAGAACTCGCGGGCGGTCATTGTACCGAACTCGGGCGCAGGCAGAGCGTTCAATTTTTGCTGAAGCTGCTGGAAGGCGCGGTTAGGGCGATCGTCTGGGCGGCGCTGCGGAGCCGCCGACTTGCCGCGCGCCAGGGTCAGATGGGGGCTGAAGTCGCGGCCTTCGGGTTTGATGCCCAGCGGCTCAAGCGCTTCCTCCACCAGGCGGACGAGTGGGGCGAGATGCTCATCGGCTTCCACGCCTATCCAGAAAACACGAGGGGAGCGCACGGTGGGAAAGAACCCGTACCCGTGGAAGTTGAGCGTGGTCGCTGGGGAGTGAATACCTGCCAGGGACTGCTTGACGGCGTCCAGTTTGGAGTCGGGTTGCTCGCCGATGAACTTGAGTGTGAGATGCAGAGATTCAGCGCGCACCCAGCGGGCATCAGGAGCGAACTCGCGCACCCCATCGAGAAAGCGGGCAATGCGCTGGCGGATTTCAGGATCAATATCGAGGGCGACAAAGAGGCGCATAGAACCAGCAGTCAGCAATCAGCCATTGAAGGGCATTAGCGCTCAGCAGTTAGCCGTTAAGAGTTGTTGCAGGCCTGCTGCGTAGAACCAACAGTTGGCAGCCTCAGCATTTGGCCGTTCAAGTTGTTGCGAGCCCACCGACAACGTTCAGGGGCCAAGTGCTAATTGCTAAATGCTAACGGCTCCTTACATCAGCTTCCGTCGGAGCATATCCAGGGCTTGCTGCGAGGCCCACCAGCGCACGCGTTCGCGGTCGCCGGGAAATTTACGTTCCACCACCTCTGTCGCCTCCCCATTCGACAAGGCGTGAAATACCAGCCCCACGGGCTTTTCTTCCGTCCCGCCGGCAGGGCCGGCAACTCCCGTGACAGCCAATCCCCAGGTAGCGCCACACTTCTTGCGAATGCCTTCCGCCATGGCAGCCGCGACCTGGCGACTGACGGCGCCATGGGCGGCGATGAGCGCCTTCGGCACATCGGCGAACTTGTGTTTCAATTCGTTGGAATACGCCATCGCGCCGCCCAAAAAGTAGCGCGAGCTGCCGCTTACCGAAGTGATGCGCTCTCCTATCAGCCCACCGGTGCAGGACTCAGCCACAGCCACCGTGGCATTCCTCATCTGCAGGTAATAGCCGACAATCTGCTCTAACGACTCGCCCTGGCGCGAAAACACGTATTCGTCGAGCTCGTCCTCCAATTTTTCTGCCACCTTGTCCACGCGCTGCTGAGCCACTTCCAGGGAATCGGCCCGCGCTCGCAGATGAATTTCAATCTCCCCGGCGTAGGCCAGAATGGTGGTCTGCACGTTGGGATGGCGACGATAAATAGGCGCAATGCGGTCATCGAGGTGGGACTCGCCCAGCATGGCTACCTTGAGCACCCGGCTGGCAATGAACGCGGCCGGCAACTGCTGGCGCAGGCGCTCCAGGCACTGCTCTTCGAACAGCGGCTTCAGTTCGTGGGGCGGGCCGGGAAGAAGAATGATGATCTTTTCCTTGCCGTCGTAGCTGCCGGTGATCCACTGCCCGGGCGCGGTGCCATTGCGGTTGCTAAGGACAGTGGCCCCAGAGATGATATCCGCCTGCTTGGCGTTATTTTCCGTGAATTTGAAGCCGCGCTTCGAAAAGCGCTTCTTCAGCGCATCCACTATCGCGGAATCACGCTCCAGGGAGAGTTCCAGCGCATCGGCTACTGCCTCGCGGGTCAGGTCGTCCTCGGTGGGGCCGAGCCCGCCCATGAGCATCACCAGGCCAGCGCGGCTCAGGGCGGTGCGCGTGATCTCCGCGATTCGCTCGCGGCTATCCCCGACGATGGTCTTGAATGACACTTCGACGCCAAGCTGGTTGAGCTTATCGGTGAGGTAGAGGGAGTTGGTGTCCTGACGAAAAGGTGTCAGCAACTCCGAGCCCACGGCGATGATCTCAGCGTTCATGGGAGCAGTTGTCAGTTCTCAGTTGCCAGTTGTCAGCAACTGGAAATGATCTCACATCGGATGCCCCTTCCTCAGGCTCAAAAGCCCGGCTGGTAGCTGGAAGCTGAGAACCGAGAACTGAGAACTGAGAACTGGGTCTACGTTTCCTGCGGCAGCAATGGCTTGCCCTGAATATCCCAGGAAAGATGGTGGACGGCGTTGCTGGTGGCCAGGATGGCGGAGCGGCCGGGGGCAAAGGCGAGCCCCACCAGGCCCTGACCGGCCACCTCCAGCGAAGCCTGGGCATCCGGAGTCAACTTAACCATGCCGCGCTTGCCGCCCAGGGAAGCGGCGGCGTAGAGATTGCCGTCCACGTCGAAGGCTAACCCTTGCGGACGTCCCAGGCCACGATAGAAGACAGTTACCGTGCCGTGAGGATCAACCCGATAGATGGAATCAAAGCTCGAAGTAGTAGGCCCGGTAACAAACAATTCACCCGAAGCGTTGAAAGCCATGTGGTAGGCCGAGACGCTGGGTTCTAGTGTTGCGAAAACAAAAATCTGACGGTCGCGTCCAATTTTGAAGATGGTGCCGCTGCGATCGCCCACGTAAAGATTTTCTTCCTTATCAAAGGCGAGACCGGTAGCCACGCCCATGCCCTCGGCGTAGGCAGACATGGTGCCATTGGGCGCAACTTTATAAACCGTGCCATCGTAGCGGGAAGAGACGTACATCTGGCCGGTGCGGTCGAAGGCGATGGCGGTGGCGTTCATCATCTCCGCCAGGAACGGCTTAACCGCGTAGTTGGTGTCAATCTTGTAGATCGCCACTGGCACCTTCTGACCGCGGGAACCGGAGAAGGTCACATAGATGTTGCCTTCCAGGTCGAGGGCGGGATTGGTGACAGGGTGGAGGTTCTCAGCGATGGTAACCGCCACCTTCACCTCATGGGCATTGCTGGTGCTGCCGTTGGTGGAAACCACGACAGGCCCGGTCATGGCGCCTTCGGGAACGCGGGCCACGAGAAAGTCGTCGGAGCTGATGAGCACCGAGCCTTCCAGCTCACCGAATTGCACGCGCGGACGGCGGAGCTCCGGTGGGCGCAGGCCGCTGCCAATGATGCGAACCTCACCGCCGGGCAGAGCGGCGGCGGGGCGAACCGCATCAATGCGCGGCTTGCCGTTCACGTTTTTCTTACCCAGCAGCCGTTCGGAGATGCCCATCCTCGCAATCTCGAGATCTGGCGGCGGAAGTTATCGCAACCAGCCGAAGTGGAGCGCCACCTGCAAGATAGCCAGCGCATACAGACCCGCTCCCACATCGTCCAGCATAATGCCCGCGCCCCCGGGAATCTTTTCCAGCCGGCGGAGTGGCGGAGGCTTCACGATGTCGAACGCCCGAAAAAGTATAAAGCCGGCCAGCAGAGTTTTCCATTGCACCGGGGCGGCAAGGAGCGCGATAAGCTGGCCCGCAACTTCATCAATAACGACGAAAGACGGGTCGGTGACGCCGCTCTCGTGCGCCACGCGAGTTGCCGCCGGAATGCCCAATGCAACGGCCAGGCAGGCCAGCAGCAGAGCAAGCAAAACCTGAACTCTCGGGCCGGCAGCTTGTGAGATGGCCCACCATAGCAGCACCGTTGCCGCAGAAGCCCAGCTTCCCGGACCAGGGCGCAGGCGACCGCAGCCGAAGAAAGTGGCGATGAGCCACGAGAGCTTGCCGGCTGCGGGGCCCGGTGCGGGATCTTCTTCAGTCGTAGCGTTGGTCGCAATCTTCACTGTTTTCGTAGCGCCGGCGTCTCGCCGGCTGTCGAATCGTCGTCCTGCGATGGTCCCTGCTTTTTGCCTCCGCCTGCGCGGGGATCGGACTTGAAACCGGCTTCTTCTGGATCGGTGATGGGGGTAGAAATAACATATCCGCCGCTGGCCCACTTGCCCAGATCTATGAGGCGGCAGCGCTCGCTGCAAAACGGGAACTCCGGATCCGTGCGCAGCACCAGCTTTTTGCAGGTGGGGCAACGCAGGCTGAGTGCTCGCTTACGGGGCATGGGGACATTGAGTAAGTGGGTAATTTGTAATTGAGTAATTTTAAAAGCAGCTGACTAGCTTTCTAGCCGTGCTGATCGCGGCCTCTGGAGAACGCAGCCGCTAAAAAATTACAAATTGCAAATTACTCAGTTACAAATTACACAATTCTCCCGATTTCTCAATTACACAATCTTCGCGACCAGGTCGTACTCCTGCGCTTCGGTGATGCGGCAGCGGTAGAACTCGCCGGGGCGAACATTCTCGCGCTCGCCGATGTCGTTGATCAGCACCTTGCCATCAATTTCAGGGGCGTGCATTTCGGTGCGCCCTTCCAGCAGCAGGTCGGTTTCCTGCGATGGCCCTTCCAGCAGCAGGTCAAACTCGCGGCCGATCAGGGCCTTTTTGCGGCGCCTGCTGATCTGGCGCTGAATGGTCATCAGATGCTTGCGGCGGCGCTCAATTTCCCTGGCCGGCAGTTTGCCGTCCAGATGAAAGGCGGTGGAACCTTCCTCGTCGGAGTAACCGAAAGCCCCCAGCCAGTCGAACTCGGCCTGCCGGACGAATTCGCAAAGTTCTTCAAAATCGCGTTCGCTTTCGCCGGGAAAGCCAACAATGAATGTGGTACGCAAGGTGAGGCCGGGGATGGCGCGCCGCATCTTCTCAATGGAACGCAAGAAGAGCTCAGCGCCACCGCCACGCTTCATGCGTTTCAACACGGCGGGCGAGGCGTGCTGCAGGGGCACATCAATGTAAGAGCAAATTTTGTCGCCGGCGGCGATGGTCTCGAGCAGGCGGCCGGTAATCTTGTTGGGATAGGCATAGAGGAAGCGCACCCAGCGCAGGTCCTCGATTTGCGCCAGCTTTTCCAGCAGCACCGCTAGCCCATTTTTCAAACCCAAGTCCTCGCCGTAACAGGTGGTGTCCTGGCCGATGAGAGTGATTTCGCGGACGCCGTTAGCGGCCAATCGCTCCGCCTCGGCGATGACCGACTCAAAACGGCGGGAGCGGAACTTGCCCCGCAGCTGGGGGATAATGCAGAAGCTGCAAGGATGATCGCAGCCCTCGGCAACCTTGATGTAGGCGGAGTAGGCGGGCGTGGCCAGCAGGCGAGGCGTGTTTTCGTCGTAAAGGTAATTGGGCAGGTCGGCGATGGCGCCGTCCCACTCCTGGCGGGAAAAGCGCCCTTGCGCTTCGCGGGCCCGGCCCTCGGGTCGGTCGTTCAGGATGGTGAAAGGCGATTGGCCGTTGGCCGGAAGCGAGGGACGCGCCGCAATGCCGGCCGCGGCGAGAATCTGCTCCAATTCTCCGGTGCCCACCAGGGCATCCACCTGGGGAATGTTCTTACGAATTTCGTCGCGGTAGCGCTCCACCAGGCATCCAGCCACAACCAGGCGCTGGGCGCGCCCGCTGGTCTTGTGTTCTGCCATCTCCAGGATGGTGTCTACCGATTCCTGCTTGGCGCTGCCGATGAAAGAGCAGGTGTTTACCACGATGACGTCGGCGTCTTCCGCCCGCGGGGTAAGTTCCGCTCCAGCGCGCTGCAGCAGGCCCATCATGACCTCGCTGTCCACCAGGTTCTTGGGACAGCCCAGGCTCACAAAGCCTATTTTCGTCGGCTTGGTCGCACTTGATTGTTCCCGGGCTGGGGCTACGATGGGCTCTTTCAACGGCATGGAATCTATCTATTTTAGCAGGCAGGTTGGGCTTTGACGCTCACGGCCAATCCGGCCACAAAACGTCAATCGGTCCGCCCGACCAAGATTCATAGAAGCGTTCGTCGCAGGACTTCATGCAATCGCCGTACTTAGCCGCAAAGTGCCGTCCCCAGTGAGGTCGAGCGCCATCTGCGTCGCAGAAGCCGTACTCGTCAGATAAGCCCCAGGAACTGAATGCCCGCCCCGACTTTTTCATGATCTGCGGGTCGGCGGCCAGCGCGGCCACGGCCCGGCCAACGTACAGTGGCGTTTCCGACTCACTGTAATCGGGATTTTTCTTAGTGGCATCCCGCCAGTTAGCCTCAGTCACGCCAAAATGCTCCAGCATAACTTCGGAGCGCAGGAAGCCGGGAGTGAGGGCCACCGCTGCGATGTTCTTACGTCGCAGTTCGCGGGCCATGTCGAAGGCTAAGCGGATGACTGTGGTCTTGATAAGGTCGAAAAAGAGATTGCCGCGGTAAGTGTAATTGTCACCATCTCCGATCTCCACAATCAGGCCACTGAGGCCGTTCTGGCCGGCGCTTTCGATCATCAGCGGGGCAGCCAAGCGGCTAGTGATAATGTGCGTGTGAATGGCGTGCCGAAACATGGCAAAGCCCTTTTCCAGGTCGAGTTGCCAGAAGGGCTTGCCGAATTCCTGCTCGGCGCTCTCAGAGATGTCGTTGACCAGGATGTCCAAACGGCCCCGCTCCTCGCGGATCTGTGCAAGTAATTTCTCTACTTGGTCGGATACCAGGTGGTCCACGACTGCGGCGATACCTCCGCCGCCTCGGGCAGTAACCATTCCGGCGGTTTCTTCCACAGTTTCCGGGCGATGGGCGTAATACTCGGCCGGCATGGCCTGTTTCGCCGCTTTGGAACCGGGCCGCAGAGGCGTTTTTTGGGAGGCTAATTTCGCCCGCGAACTTCGCCCGCTGCAGTAGACCGTAGCGCCGGCTTCGCCTAGGGCGAGAGCAATGCCGCGTCCGGCGCCGCGAGTGGCGCCGGCGACCAGGGCCACTCTGCCGTGGAGATCAGGAGCGACATAGGACTGGTTGCCACCCATAACGGTTCTCCTTTTGCGATCCGCCAATGATCAACCCAGGCCCGCAAATGTCAAGTCAGAGGTGCTCGTAAGACCGGCACAAGCAGGCGACAATGGCCTTCCCATCTTGAACTTAGGGCCACAATGGAACCGCCCTTTCTACTCGCAGGGGCAGCAAGCGACGGTGGCGTTCCCACGGTGTTCCACAATGCGAGAGGCGGGGTGTCGCGCAAATCGAGAGGAACCTTCGAGCAAGGCTCTATGGCCACATCCACGCAAACCGCGCGGGAGGTAAGCAAACTGGTGGTTGCCTGCCTGGATGGCCGCCGGCTGAAAGGCTACGTATTCAACTTCTCGCCGTTGCGCGAACGGTTTCGCCTCTTTCCTGAAGCCAACTCAGTCCCGGAGTCTGGCACCGATGTGGAGCTAGCCGACCTCAAGGCATTGTTCTTTGTGAAGGATTTTGCCGGCAATCCTCAATACAAGGAGCGTTACGAGAGCAACGGCGGGCGCGGGCGAAGGCTGGAGGTTACATTTAAGGACGGGGAAAAGATCATCGGCACGACCGAGGGCTGGAGCCCGCAGAAACCTGGTTTCTTCCTGTTTCCGGCGGATGCTAAGACCAACAATCTGCGAATTTTTGTTGTAAACCGGAACGTGGCCCAAGTCCGGCTTCTATGAGTTGCTGACCGCGCATCAGGCGCGAGCATCAGCGGCGAACAGAAGTAATTTCCTGGTACAACTCGGGCAAACGCTGGGCATCTTCCGCGGATTGAGCGAAACGCGCTCGCTCGTAGTGCCTGGTGAAGCGGTCCACAGACTGCCGCAGATCATGCTCGCTGATGGTGGCGACAAATTCCTGGGGAGTCTGAGCCGGCAATTTGCGCCAGCCACGGCGGGCGGTGGCGCGGGTCATGCGCGCATACCAGATGCTGGCGGCCATCTGCGGAGCCTGGGCGGGGCGGCTGGCAGTCCGCCGATTACGCCACGCCCGCCCGAGGCGGCGTGCATTGGCCAGCAGGATGAGGACTACAACGGCGCCGACCAGGCTGAACCCCCAGTGCGACGGCTCACGCAAAAGGGTGCGCTGCGCAACCCGAGCACGGGCCAGCAGGAAGGCATATTGCGCGCGCAGCCAGGCCCGCTGCCGCTCCCACAGGGCACGAGTATGCGCCCCGGCACTGTCTTCCAGCGTGTGCTGGTGGATGGAGTCATAGTTGACCACCCACTCCCTCCAGAATTCGGAAGCCGCGTCCAGGTAGAGTTGCAGCCGGCTCCAGCGTCCACGCGTGATGTCCAGCCCGGCGGGTGTGGGATCGAAGGTGCTCCACCCATATCCTGGAATGTAGGCTTCCACCCAGGAGTGGGCGTCGCGGGCGCGGACCAGGTAGCTGCCGGTAAGGTCGTTGAACTCGCCGCCGCGGAAGCCGTTGACGATGCGCGCGGGAATGCCCAGTGTGCGCAGCATGATGGCCATGGCGGATGCAAAGTACTCGCAATGGCCCTGCTTGCGCACGAACAGGAAATTGGCCACGGGATCACGCGGCAGGGTGCGGGGCAACTCCAGCGTATAGCCGTAGCGCGTCATTAAGTACTGCTGGATGGCGGCGGCTTTGTCGTAGGTAGTGCTGGCGGAAGCCGTGAGCTGGCGCGCTAACTCTGGGATGCGTTGGTCCAGGGGCGGCAGTTGCAGGTAACGCAGAGCCAGGGAAGAGGGTACGCTGCCGGAGGCGCTGCGGAGCAGGGCAGTTGAGGGCTGCTTCAGGTCGGCGATGGCTTCATAGGTGGTGATGGCGCGATCGCGATCCACATCGTAGAGAGCACCGGCGGCATCCTGGGCAATCTGACGATAAGGGCCGGAGAGGGAAAGGGGGCGGCCGGCCACAAAGAAGACACTGGCGCCGATGGGCTCCATAAGTACGTGATAACGAATGGTGTGTGCCAGCACGGGAGCGTGCCTGGGCGCTTCCTCCAGGAGGTGCGGGGAGAATTGTCCTTCGCGGGTGCGAGGCACAACGACCTCGGGCAGAGGATTGCTCCAGTTGCGCCCGTCGAACAAACTGAGTGTTACGCCCCGCCACTTGAGGTCGTACGCGCCGGTGGTGTCCCCCTCAATTTGCACATGCATGACCACAGAGTCAGATTGCTGGATTTCGCCTATCTGTCCTAGCCGAACGCTGTCGCTAAATCCGGTAGCCAGCTGGCCGCCCGGAGCATAGGCGCCCAGGTAGCCGGTAGAAACGCGCGGAACAAAGAAGAAAATAGCGGTGCCGCCCAGCAGGATCAAAACCAGAAAAACGGGTCCGGCAGCGGCCAGCCACCAGCCCAGGCTTCGGGCCGCACCTGCGCTCTCGCGGGCACGGACGGCCGCGCTTGCTGAAGAGCGCCGCATCTCCATAAGAATAAAGGTGGTTACCGCAACCAGCAGAAACACTGAAAATGCCGCGAAAAACATGCTGTCTACCGTGAGAACGGCGGCGGCCAGCACCATGAGGAACGAGAGCACAGCCAGGTAGAGATGGTCGCGCTCCCGGCGCACCGAAAAGAGCTTCACTACAGTAGCGAACAGAACCAAGTGGACGGTGGCAGTAACGAAGCTGCGTGAGAGTAGAAAGAAATCAGCGGCATAGAAGAGCACATAAATCAAGGTGAGCAGCGAGGCCGTCTTGTCGGAAATAACCACTTGCCGGCCCTGAGCCACCAGATAGCCGCAAAACATCAGGACCAGGCCTACCAGCACGACGGAAGGGAGATCCAGTTTGCCGGTGGAAGCCAGCGTGGCGAAACCTGCCACCAGCAACAGATAAAGCGCTACTTCGAAATAGCGGTCCAGTACGTGGCTGGTGCTGGCCGGTGTCAGAACAGTAGCTTGCTGGGGCATGCGTACAACTATTGTTGGATAGTAAGGGCGCGAAGGGAAGAGATAAATGACGCAGCGGCGCCTTTCGAGCTCGCAAAAGCAATGGCGTCTCCGTCACCGGCAGAAAAGGGCGGCAACGGGTATGCTGGAGAGAGATGAGGCTGGGCGTCTCTTTTCTCCTTCTCCTGCTGCTGATAGGCTGTGCGCGGCGCTCGCCAATTACGGCACCACCCGGCAATTTGCCCGGGCCTGAACTCCTGCAATGTCCTGCCGGGGAGGAAGATATGCTGCGCTGGTTCATCCCGCGCGATACCTCCCTGCATGCGGAAGGCAATCACAATCCCCTTTACACAACTGTTCGGAGTGACCGCTTTTTCTGGACCAAGAGCGCTAAAGGATGGCCCTGGGACATTCAGCTTTACGACACACGGTATATCTATTTGTGGATTACCGAGAACGGTTGGGGCAGCCCGGCCAGCTTCAAGGAGTTCAAAGGCAAAAATGAGCCGCTCGCACCGCGCTGCGTGGCGCTAAAGGGTGGCAAAGATGCGACCATCACCGTGCCGGACACCCGCTACCGGGTATTCTCAAGTTGCTCAGACTACACGGTGAAAAGTTTGCGCAAGGGCGTGAACGAGGTCTGGGGTCCTTATCCCATGAACTGGAAGGCGCTGGGACGCAGCGTGCCTACCGTGGTGGTGAGCTATCGCTATAACTGCGGCGACAACTACGACGCCTGCCGCGATAAGGAACTCTACTATTTGGTGAAGGATTATGGGCTGATGCAATGGCAGCACTATGAATTGAGCGCGCCGCCCAACGACTATAAGCTGGTTACGTCATCCACTTTTGACCGGCTGCGAGCGGGACAAACAGAGCCTTACTTTCCTTGCGCTGACGGAAAGTAAGTAGATACTTCGGTGGGTGAGACCTGCATGAGAGGAGCTTCCGCGGCAGGTTGGATTCCCGCAGAACGAGATGCCAGAACAGCGAGGGGCAGGCCGACGAGAAAAATGTGGGCCAGCAGTTCATCCACCAGTCCGGCGCCCGAGGTGCCGCTGGCTTTCAGTGGAAATGCTGAGAGCGGCAGGACCACACCATACATGAAACCGTAGACAGCGAGACCAAATGCAGGCCCGAATAGAAGTGGCCTGCGCAAGAGCCCAGGAATTTTCAAACATGCCACGTAATAAACAGCGGCTGCTCCGAAAGCGATCAGGAAGTGAAGCGCAATCCCCAGCAGTACCGTGGGCCAGCCGGCGTAGAAGGACTTGATGCCCAGCAATCCGCTGGCGATGGCCTGGAATACCTTGTCGGGTGAGGTGCTGTCGGATAGGCGATAAAAGATAACGGCGTCCAGTCCGTCCAGAACGCCCACTGCGATCCCGCCGACAACCACAGTTTCGAAAAGGCCTGGCCGTGACGTCAAGCCGGTTGTTCTGGTGGTCATAACCTCGCAAAGCCCCCGATTAACCTGTGCAAAGTGATCGAAGATTCGGCGCCACAACAGGCCAATATTAGGCGTACGCGGCCCTTTTCCGCACGCATTATGTGATGAGAACACGACGCCCTGTACCGGCGGTCCCGGATCTTGGACCAAGCCACAGATACAGGCGAAAACTGCTCCGTAGGAACTGCCCGCAGCTTTCCCTCCGCTGGAAGCGTTTGCCTGTATTTCTGAACGATGATTCTGCGATTTAGCACCGGAGATGACACCGCCTCGTCCCAGTCGGGGTACAATTCGCTCCCGGATAAGGTGCGCACAGTGCAGTGGCATGAAGCGAGGATTCGGCCAATAATTCGCGCTTATCTGGTATCCATCGGGGTTTGGTGCGGCCTGTCGCTGCTGACGGGCTGGCAGTACCGCATTTTTGACCAGTCGCTGAACATACATTCCACGCTTCTGGACATGCTGCGCCTGGCCGAAGCGCGCGGCTTTGCCTTCGCGCTGCTTACGCCGCCCATCTTCTACGTGGTTCGCCGTTACCTTGCCGGCGCCGGCCACTGGCTTCGTTCCCTGATGTTTTATTGCCTGGGCGTGGGGCCGTTCATGATTCTGTACGCCTACATTCACTGGGTGCTCCTGCCACCGTGGGATCCGGCGGCGCAAAGCTACGTTCCTCGCGCCGGGCATAGCCCGTGGGAACTGATCCGGTCCGGATTTGCGGATCAGATCACGATGTATATCGCCATTGTGGTGGCCGCTCACGCCTACGAGTACTTCGAGCGCACGCGAAAGCAGGAACTGGAAAAATCGGAGGTTCAGCGGGCGCTGACGGCCAGCGAACTGCAGGCGCTCAAGATGCAGCTGCATCCCCACTTCCTGTTCAATACCCTGCACGGAATCTCGACCCTGATTGACGGCGACCGCAAGAGCGCCAAAGGGATGATCGTCAAGCTTTCCAGCCTGCTGCGCACCACTTTGGAGCATGGCAGCTCCGATCTGATTCCGCTTGCCGATGAACTTAAGTTTGTGCAGGAGTATCTCGATCTGGAAAAAATGCGCTTCGGAACAAGGCTTGCCGTGGAGTGGTCGCTGGATCCGCGAACCCGGCACCTGCTGGTACCGCAGTTGATCCTGCAGCCACTGGTGGAAAACGCAATTCGGCACGGTGTTGCCTGCTCGCGCGAGGGAGGGTGGATCGAAATCGCGTCACAGCAGGGGAAGGGCACGGTTGAGTTACGAGTGCGAAACAGCATAGGCGGCAAGCGGCCGGCGGGGACGGGAGTTGGCTTGCGCAATACCGAGGCGCGCCTGAAATGCCTGTATGGGCCAGAAGCCCGGTTTTCCTTTGCCCTGGCGGAAGATCAGACAGCCGCCGCCACGCTGGTTCTGCCGGCGTTAGGCTCGAATCAGACGGCGGATGAGGAACCGTGCCAGGCGACCGGAAATGTGGAGGAGGAGAGCAAGCGTGCGCGTGTTGATCGTGGATGACGAACCCCTGGCGCGAAATGCGCTGGAAAACATTTTGGCGTCAAGAACCGATGTGGAAAGCTGCGACTCGGCCGAGGACGCTGTGGCCGCGCTGGAAAAGCTTCAGAGCAAAACGTATGACATTCTGCTGCTCGATATCAAGATGCCGGAGTTGTCCGGGATCGAACTCATAGACTCGCTGAGCCAGCGAAATCAGCCCTTGCCCTCCATCGTGTTTGTCACGGCGCATCATGAACATGCGCTGGCCGCTTTTGAGAAGCACGCGGTGGACTACGTGCTCAAACCTTTTTCCGAAGAACGCATCCATGAGGCCCTGACAGTGGCCATGCGGCGGACCGAAGGAGAGCGTGCCAGCAAGTTAATGGAGGCCTTGCCGCAGTTGGAACGGGCTCTGCAAAAGCCGCACAAGATTGCCATCAAGGCCAAAGGGAGAATCCTGTTTCTCGACTTGAGCGAAGTAGTGGCGGTCAAGGCGGAGGGCAATTACGTGCTGCTACAACAGCAATCGGGTTCATACTTACTGCGCGAGTCGCTCTCCGCCCTGGCGGAAAAGCTAAGGCCTCACGGCTTTATTCGGATTCATCGTTCTGTCCTGGTCAACGCCTCTCTGGTGGAAGAAGTGCGGCCGTGCGTAACCGGCGAGTATCTGCTCCGGCTACGCGGAGGCAAGCAATTTACGGCGTCGCGCAGCTACAAAAAGAATCTCGGTTCGCTGGCGGAGTTCTGGATCGGGACCACCGCTTTTGCCGGCGAGTGAGCCAACGATAAGTTCTATAGAAAGCATCCGCAGCGGTAGTCGTGGAGACAGTGGTTAAAGGGGATATTTAGCAGCTTGCTGCGAGTGAAACACCTTGCCTGGTTGACTTCTCTGTTGCTGGCAGCATCGGCCCAAGCCCAGGTCAGCACCATCGTCCATCCCGCTCCTGATTTTCCTTCCGGCGGCCATTGGCTCGATGGTGGAGCGCGGGTTCCACACCACATCCGGAGATACCGGGGGAAAGTGCTGCTGATTGATTTCTGGGAGTACACCTGCATCAACTGCATTCGCGATTTCACGGTACTCAAGCACTGGTACGCCAAATACCACTCTTATGGGCTGGGGTGCTGGGCGTGCACTACGCGGAGTTTGCCATGGGGTTCAGCGATATCAATGTGCGCCGCGTGGGAGGCAGCCGCCTCCATTCCTGGCGGAATCAGCATGCCGCGAATGTTAGTTGGCGCGTACCGTCGGAAGTCGGTTTCGTCCTAAGAACGCCCTGACAGCAGCCATCACAATCATGATTCTCGTCACGGTTGAGCGCCATCCTGTCACTTTTGCTCACCCGCGCAATTGACAAGACAGGTGAACAAAACAAAGAATCCGGGCCGAGACAAAACAGGAGTTTCGTTCTCGGAACATTGGTTAAGTCCCGTAGATGGAGCTCCAGAAAACTAAAATTCGACTTGCTGGGGGTGAGTGTATGCCGAGGTTCTGCCTTCGCAGCAGTGTGCTGTGCGTGTGCTTGCTGGTGTTAGCCGTTTATCTGCCGGCTCAGATTCAAAACGGGCAGTTTACCGGCAGCGTGCTGGACCAATCCGGGGCCGCGATTCCCAATGCCAAAGTCAGTGTAAAAAACCTGGGTACTGCGCTCACAGTGAACGTAACCACTAACCAGACCGGACTCTATGTCGCCCGCGAACTGCCCGTAGGCCAGTATGTCATTACGGTGCAGGCGTCCGGGTTCAAAACTGCAACCCGGACGGGGTTGGCGCTGAACGCGGGCAGCGTACAGCGCTCCGATTTCAAATTGGAAGTGGGGCAAGTCAGCCAGACGGTGGAAGTGTCAGGAGCCGCGCCTCCGGTGGACACCGAGGATTCGAAGTTGAGCACCACGGTGGGATCCACCCAGATCTCCAACCTTCCCCTCAATGGGCGCAACGTGTACGACCTGATTCAACTGGCGCCCGGCGCAGTGAACGTGATGGGCGTGGACATGGAAAGCGGGCACAACACGGTGGTCAACGGACTGCGCGAAAACTTCAACGGCTTTCTGATCAATGGCGTGAATAACAAGGGACTGAGCGGCGGCGTGGACGTGACCCCCATTGAGGACACGGTGCAGGAATTTCAGCAGCTCGCGCTGAACACCTCGGCGCAGTATGGAAGTGCCGCTGGTTCCATCAACAATCTGGTCACCAAGTCGGGAACCAACACCTTTCACGGCAGCGCGTGGGACTATCTGCGCAATGACGCGCTCGATGCCAACACCTTTTTCCTGAACCAGAGCGGGGTGAAGAACCCGGCGTTGCGTTTTAATCAGTATGGCGGGACGCTGGGCGGTCCCATAGTCAAGGACAAGTTGTTTTTCTTTGGCGCGTTTCAGGGCGACCACTTCACCACGGTAGCTCCGCCTACCACGATCACCATCGAGGATCCGGCATTTCGACAGCTGGTGGCACAGAGTTTCCCCAGCTCCGTGGCGAACTTGCTGTATTCGACGTTCACGCCGACGATTCCGGGAACACCCAGCCTGACAATGCAGCAATACCTTGGTGCAGGGTTGTCCGGAACCGGATTCAGCACCTTTGGGCAGTACTTGTGCGCGTTCAACTACACGGGACTTTCGCAAGGGACCAACACTTCAGCCTTTGGCGCCGATCCCCGTGGCGCGGCTTACATGCCGGGGCTGTTTGCGAAGTTGTTTGGCTATACACCGCAGGACGACACCGGCTGCCCCATGACGGCCGGCTCACAGGGCGTGGCTTACAACATGAACCCGGCAGTGCTGGCGCGCCGCAATATGCCTTTCCAGGACACCAGCGTAGCCCTGTTCGGCTCCCAGACGCAGACCCTGGGCAACCTGTTCAATGGCAAAGAGTGGTCAGGGCGCCTGGACTACACCCCGGGCGCTGCTAACCGGATATACGTGAACTACAACTGGCTCCGTACGACAGACACCAACGGAAGCTGCGCGCCGCAGTGCACGCGCGGATTCACCAATCCGACCCGCACCATGTTCCCCAATGTCCAGCTCAGCTTCGTTCATACCTTCTCGCCGACGGTGTTGAACGAGGTGCGCGCCGGTTACTCGCAAAACAACTTGGCCATTGATGTGGCCATTCCGGGTGTGCCACAGGTGACGTTCGACGACGGTAGCACCGGCTTCGGCTCCTACAACGGTTACCCTCAGTTCTTCAAGGAGAATGTGTACT